>JBKJUH010000249.1:0-17824 GCA_046590075.1 Agitococcus sp. | reverse complement strand
AGCTTTTTAAAACTAATCCCTCAACCCAAAATGCTCCACTAAAACTCCTGCGATATCAGCATTCAAAATAGTCATTTTTTCACTCTGCTGTTGGCTGACGATTTTCAAACTATCGCCCAATAAAATTTTTCTACCTAAGGGATTGTGCAATATAATCAATAACTTTTGCACAAAAATAGCATCAGGATGCGTCGAGTTGAGATAGTTGGCAGGTACAAAATCTATCCATTCTTGCGGTGATAAATCAAAACCATATTGATTTGCCCAGTCACCATCAACCCATGCTTGTAATAAAAACTCTCGGGTATTGGCTTTGCTGAGTTTAAAGGCATCAAAATCTTGCGCTTGTGCCACGTCTAATGCACTCAACGACATGGGTGCGCGAATGCCATAACTGCCAAAACCTAAATCACATAACCAGTCGTCACCTTCAAGATGCACAATAACGGCCATGTGGGTTTTAGGACGACGGACAGGATAAAACATTGGCCGAGCAGCAACAAAGGTATAAGCAATATTGAGTGCCTGTAACGCCATTGCAAACAAACCATTCACTTCGTAGCAATAACCACCGCGTTGACGATAGACTATTTTTTCGACGATTTCTTCAGGCACTAAAGACACAACCTTTTTGGCCTGTACATCCAAATTTTCAAACGGCACGGTAAATAACTGACAGCGCATCATCTGACGGACGGTGGCTATATCCGCTGTAGCCCTACCCACAAAACCAATGCGCGCTAAATAGTCTGTTAGATTAAAATTATCAGCGACCATGACGGAGTTCCACGAAAGTTAGTCAATGAGTGATGTGGCGATAGTAACGCAAAAAAAGAATAACCATAAAAGAACGTGTACAAAGAAAAAGGGCGACCGAAGTCGCCCTTTGACATCAACTGCGAAGTAATTAGGCAGCTGGTGTATCGTTTGTTGGTGTTTCAGCAGCAGGTGCTTCAACAGCTACGGGAGCTTTAGCGGCAGCAGGTTTGCGCGTAACCGTACGTTTAGCCGCTGGCGCGGTAGCAGCAACAGGCGCGGCTTTAGCGGCGGCAGGTTTACGAGCGGCAACAGCGCGTTTGACGGGGGCAGTGGCTTTATCAGCGGCTTTGCTAACTTCTTCAGCCACATGAGAGGCTTCTTTTTTCACTTCGTCAGCAAGATGGCTGGCTTCTTTCTTGACTTCATCAGCCAAGTGAGTCGCTTCTTTCTTGACTTCTTGAGCAAAGGAGACAGCAGCTTCTTTGCCTTGAGCAAATTTAGTTTGCACATAGCTACGCAATTCGCTGGTTTGGAAAAGGCTTTTGGCTTTTTCGTAGTCTTTTTTCGCCGCTTCTAAAGCCGCTTCAGCGTTTGCTTGTGCGTCGTTGAGGATTTTTTGTGCGTCAATATCGCCGTTTTTAATGACTTGCGATAATTTAGCGAGAACTTCTTTGTAGCTAGCTTCGGCTTTTTCGACCAATTTGCGTGCGGACTCAATATATTTTTCCGCTTCTTTTTGCGCTTTTTTGGCAAGCTTTTGCAATTGTGCGCTCGTGTCAGCGACTAACTTTTCGGCTTTAACGGATTTTTTTTTGCTAGACATGGTGTAATACTCCAATAGTTGATGTCAGTAGTTGAAAAATACTCCAAAAGCGTGACAAAAGCGACATTTTTTGTCCTACAAAAATACAATTACCGATGATAGACACAGTCAATCTAGCTTATTTTTTTGCCTCAACGTATGCTCTGACTGTTTTTTGGATTTCTATCGAAATTTTGTCATTATTAGGCATTAAACTTGTCGGTTTAGCCTAATAACAGCGATGTGGTATCTAACCGCCTGATAAACATAGAACACGTTGTTGCTGTGCTATTTTTGCGTATACTTGGTTGATAAAACTATTTTAATGTTGGAGTAAATATGAAACGTTTATTACTTGTTGCTGCCCTAGCCGTGACTCATAGTGCTTTTGCTGCACCAGCCACCGCCACCAATGTACCTTCGACTATGGATTCGGCATTTAGCAGCGAAGACAGCAAAGTGGCCTACAGTTTGGGCTTTGTCTTTGGTAAAAATAATGCCGCTGCCATTGATAATTTAGATATCGAAAAGTTTGTCGCAGGTTTCAAAGAAGGTTATGGCGGTAAGCCTGGCTTGTTAAGTGAAGACGAAATCAAAAAAGTACTCACCGATTATAAAGAGCGGCGCATGGCACAAGCGCAAGCCGACTTTCAAAAACAAGGCGAAGAAAACAAAACTAAAGGCGCGGTATTCTTAGCTGAAAATGGCAAAAAAGCAGGTGTTATGACCACTGCTACAGGTTTACAGTACGAGGTGCTTTCTGAAGGTACTGGCAAAAAACCCAAAGCAACAGATAATGTCGAAGTGCATTACGAAGGAAAATTAACAGACGGTACGGTGTTCGATAGTTCTATTGCGCGTGGCCAGCCAGCCGCGTTTCGTTTAGACCAAGTGATTCCTGGTTGGACGGAAGGTGTGCAGTTGATGAAAGAGGGCGGCAAAACACGTTTTACTATTCCTGCTAATTTAGCCTATGGCGAAATGGGCGCAGGCACTATTCCACCGAATTCGGTGCTAGTGTTTGAAGTGCAATTGCTGAAAATTAACAAAGCAGATGCGGCAAAAGCAGACGCAAAACCAAGTAAGAAGAAGTAAGAAGTCACACGGTGTAGATATGCCGTCATGTCTGTTGTCGGTATATCTACATGTTTGTCTTGTAGCGGTTTTTCTAACCCGTATCACCCGAACGACGACCGCAATAACGGCATTTTTCGGTAAATAATGTCGGCTCTTGTTTGCCAACAAAGACGTTATGACAAACAGGGCAGCGTAAAAGACGAATGACCAGCAATAAAATGCCACCTACAGTAATACAAGTTAACAGTACCGATTCAAAAAAATGTCCTAAAGCACTTTCTAAAGAAAATAAGCCTAAAATTGCACCCGAAAATACACCTATACTGAGTGATGCTATCACTAAGCAGCTTTGACAGATACGTTGTAAAACGCGAATTTGAGTAATGGTTTTAATAAAAAAGCATCCTTCTAAGCTCTAAGCTCTAACAAGGTATTGGGTTTTAGATGTAGCCTATACTGCGATTTGTGATAAAGGTCACGTTTTAAGCATTATAAAAACTATTTGTAGTATAATTGTAACGACAACCAAACACAAGGGTTACCGCGATGAAGGGTCAAGAGTTAGTAAAAAATAACCCAAAAATTATTTTGTTTGATGGTATATGCAATTTATGTGCCGCATGGGTGCAGTTTGTTATTCGACGTGATCCTGACTCGCACATTAAATTAGCATCGGTACAATCCCCAGAAGGGCAAGCGTTGTTAGCATGGTGTGGTTTACCTGTTAGCCAATTTGACACCATGGTTTATATTGACAATGGCCAAGCCTACTTTCGGTCAACGGCTTTTTTAAGAGCGGTGAAAAACTTTGGTGCGTTATGGCCATTGTTGTCCGTTGGGCGCGTGGTGCCGCGTGTTATTCGAGATTGGTTGTATGACCGTATTGCCTTAAATCGTTATCGTTTATTTGGTCAACGACAACAGTGTTTAATGCCCTCGCCCGAATTAGCAGCTCATTTCTTAACTGAGTCATATCAATGAGTGAAGTCAAACGATGGTTACAGTTCATCGCCATTGTGCATATTGTCGGTGGTTTGATGTTGCCTGTTGTTGTTCAGTTAGACATTGTGCAGCCTTATTTTAGAGTATTGGCTGAGGTCTTTGCGGTGAGCCATAGCCAAGATTTGCAGTTTTTACAGTTTATGGTGGGCATATTTGGGCCGACGATTGCTAGTTGGGGGGTGTTGTTTTGGGCTGTCGTTACCCAGTCGTTTGCTATCCCCACTAAAGGCGCGTGGTGGTTGATGATTGCCGCGTGTGCGGTATGGGCAGTGTACGATAGTATTTATTCCAGCTTTTTTGGTTTATATATTAACGCTGCTATTAATGCGGTAATGTTTATTGCGATTGTTGTGCCGTTGTGGTGGGTGCGAGCAGGGTTTGAGTAACAACGACTTCCTTGTCGTTGCTTACAGGGTCAAATTTTAGCAATAGGGGTATTTTTTTTATTATTAGCTAGTTGCATTTGTTCTTCATATTGCTTGGTAATGGCTTGCATCTGTTTGAGCAAGTTTTCGGTGCTGTTACAAATCGCAGTGGGTACATACCGATTGCCGTTAGACAGGGCAAAACCTGCCTTAGAAAACGTCCAAATACGGTTAACTTGTAGCAGTCCTTCCGATATTTCACTGGTATTAACCTCACTAGTGCTGAGTGTTTGCAGCGCAGTATCGTAGTCATTGATGGCTGTTTGTAAGTCTTGGTC
The DNA here is from genome assembly GCA_046590075.1 of Agitococcus sp. Taxonomy (GTDB): domain Bacteria; phylum Pseudomonadota; class Gammaproteobacteria; order Pseudomonadales; family Moraxellaceae; genus Agitococcus. The sequence goes on along the minus strand of JBKJUH010000249.1, from coordinate 13,481 downwards.
TAGGCCGTCGTATTGCAAGCCCCAACTTTTGGTTAAATACAGTTTGCCGATACGTTGACTGAGCATGCGTTGACGACCCGATAAATTCACTAACTTTGCGCCCGATACTTTACTGTACTCTTGAATGAGTTTAACTACCGCTTCGCTACGTTTTAGCACTTCATCACTTTGTTTAATGACGGTAAGCGCATTGTCACGTTGTGGAGAGCTTAACACGCGCTTTTTATAACCCAGCCAAACCCCTTCGACGTTGCTTAAGCCGTGACTAATGTCGGGCGTGGGCGCGTATTCCTTTAAGGTCAGTAAGTTTTTATCAAACAAGGCAATACTGGCTTCACGTTGTTTTTGTGCTTCTTGCACGCTGACTTTTTGGCCAATCATTAAATAACTTTTGGCGATGCGTTGACTGAGCATCCGTTGCAAACCCGACATATTGACCGCTTCAGCATCGGATATTTTTGCCCATGCAGGCATACTAATGTTGAACAAACCAGCAAACACTAGGCACTTCACGAAATGAGATAACATAATCAAAACTCCTACAGCAAATAGCTTCTGAGTAAACACCATTAATATGGCAATTTAGAGAAGCATGAGGACGAGGATTGATAAAATTGATCAATCCTCAAGGAGTTAGATGCAAGAACTGTACCCAAATACCTAGATTGAGTGGTAATAAGGCAGAATATTGAGTGATAGTTCACAAAAAAGCGGCATTAACGGCTTTTTTGTGAACAGTAGGGTCATATTTAGAGAATGGAAACGCGCTGAATAATGGCATTTTTAATGCCATTTGCATCTAAACCACAACTTGCGAGCATTTCTGTATGCGTCGCGTGGTCGATAAAGGCGTCAGGAATGCCCAAGTTTAAGACTGATTTGACGATATTATGTTGCGCTAAAAACTCATTGACGGCACTGCCAGCACCCCCCATAACCGCGTGTTCTTCGACCGTTACTAATAAGTCATGTTCGGCGGCCAGCTGTTTAATTAGGGCTTCATCAATGGGTTTGACAAAACGCATATTGGCAACGGTGGCATTAAGTGTTTCGGCGGCTTGTAAGCTCGGCGTGACCATGCTGCCAAACGCTAAAATGGCAATTTTAACACCGTGACGTTGAATGACGCCTTTACCAATTGGCAAGGCAGTCATTTCTGTTTCAATCTTAATGCCTGTGCCAGTCCCGCGTGGATAACGTACTGCCGTACAACCTTGATGTTGATAGGCAGTAAACAACATTTGTCGGCATTCGTTTTCGTCGGCAGGGGCAAAAATAACGATGTTAGGAATGGTACGCATAAACGCGTAATCATAAGCCCCTGCATGAGTCGGCCCATCTTCACCCACCAAGCCCGCACGGTCGAGGGCAAAAGTGACATCTAAATTTTGCAATGCCACGTCGTGGACTAATTGGTCATAACCGCGTTGCAAAAACGTCGAATAAATGGCAACCACAGGTTTTAAGCCTTCACACGCCATACCTGCGGCCAGTGTTACCGCGTGTTGTTCGGCAATGGCAACATCATGGTAACGCTGCGGAAATTGTTGGGCAAATTGCACCATGCCTGAGCCTTCACACATCGCAGGGGTAATAGCGACTAAGCGAGTATCAAGCGCGGCCATATCACATAACCATTCGCCAAATACCTCAGAGTATTTGAGTTTTTTGACGGCAGGGGTTTGGCCGCGTTCATTGGCAGGGGCAATTTTACTAATGGCGTGATAACCAATAGGGTCGGCTTCGGCAGGGGCAAAACCTTTGCCTTTGGTGGTGTAAATATGCAGCAATTGTGGGCCTTTGGCGGCGCGTAAGCTGCGTAATACTTTCACTAATTCAATGACATCGTGGCCGTCTATTGGGCCGATGGTGTTAAAACCAATGGCTTCAAATAACGTGCCTGTGGATGCGGCTAAGTGTTTGACACTTTCTTCGGTGCGTCGGGCAAAGTTCCATGCCACGGGCATAGTGGCGAGAACTTTTTTGCCTTCTTCACGCAAGGCAATGTAGTTTTTACTCGCCCAAATACGCGCTAAATAATTCGATAAACCGCCGACATTATTGGAAATCGACATTTGATTATCGTTGAGTATCACGAGCATATCGGCTTTATTATGGGCGGCATCGTTGAGGGCTTCAAAGGCCATACCTGCGGTCATCGCGCCATCACCAATCACCGCCACCACTTTACGGCCAGATTGTTGATGTCGTGCCGCTAAACTCATGCCTAAAGCAGCAGAAATAGAGGTAGATGAGTGGCCAACACCAAAAGTGTCATATTCGGATTCCGCACGATTCGGAAACGCCGCTAAACCGTCTTTTTGCCGAATAGTGAGCATTTGCTCTTTACGACCCGTCAAAATTTTATGCGGATAGGCTTGATGACCGACATCCCACACCACACGGTCAAAGGGCGTGTTATAGACGTAATGTAGGGCAATCGTCAGTTCAATTACCCCTAAACCCGCGCCAAAATGGCCACCTGTTTGGCCTGTACACCATAATAAATATTCGCGTACTTCGCGTGCTAAATTAGGCAATGCCGTCACCGGTAACTGACGCAAGGCATCGGGGAGTGATGCAGCATCCAGTAAAGGGGTCTGTGGGCGCGTTAAAGGAATGTGATTAAACATTATTTATAAGCTGGCAATAGTGGGTAATAAAAATGAATTATAGCTTAATGGTCACGAGCAACGAGAAAATCTGCTAACCAAATTAACGCGTTTGTCCGACAGCCTAACGGTTTAAGGGCAAAAATCGCTTCATCGTGCAGTTGTGCTGCTAAAGATTGCGCTTCGGCTAAGCCCAAAAGGGCAGGATAAGTCGCTTTGTTCAGCTCTATGTCTGAGCCAGCGTGTTTGCCGAGCTTTTGTGTGTCGCCAATGACATCTAAAACATCGTCGTGAACTTGAAAGGCAAGACCGAGTTTATTGGCATAAACTTCCAGCGCAATCAGCGTATTTTCGTCTTCGCAACCTGCGGCAATCGCCCCCATTAACACACTGGCACAAATTAACGCGCCTGTTTTATGGCGATGAATTTGCTCCAATTGGGCAACGCTCAATTGTTGGCCTTCACCTGCTAAATCCAATGCTTGACCAACAGCCATATTAGCACTGGCTAAGGCGAGCTTTTGCACTTGTCGAGTTTTTTGCGTGCTACTTAATTCACTACTGGTGAGTGCGACAAATGCTAGGGCTTGTAAGGTATCGCCTGCTAATAATGCCGTCGCTTCGTCAAAGGCTTTGTGACACGTAGGGAAACCGCGTCGTAAATCATCATCATCCATACACGGTAAGTCATCGTGAACCAATGAATAACAATGTACCAACTCAACAGCCCCTGCGGCACTATCGGCATCTGCTAATGTGCCACCACAGGCTAAACAACTGGCATAAGCGAGGGCAGGGCGTACCCGTTTACCGCCATTTAACACGGCATAACGCATGGCAGCCGATAAATGCGTGGCAAGATCATTTTGTTGATGTAAAAAGTCATCAAGCCACGGTTGCATACGTTGTTGGCATTCACTAAGAAAGTTATTTGACGATGACATGGGAGCTTACTACCACATAAGTTGTGTATTTATAGGCTAATGATAACTCAGGATTTATACGATAGATGAAGTGAAGATGAACAAACCGTGGCTTTTGTGTGAGGGTTGTGGGGTGGCAGTGATTGTGTTGGCTAACAAGCATTAAATTGTATTTACAAAATAGTTGATAGTCTTCCTATTTGTTACTACAATTAGCCGTATAAAAATACAGGGATACCTATGATTAGCTATGATGAAGAAAAAAGATTAAGTAATTTAGCTAAACATGCCATTGATTTTAAAGATGCCGCTAGCGTTTTAGCTGGTTTCACCATTACCCGTGAAGATACCAGAGTTGCTTACGGTGAATCGCGCTATCAAACACTGGGAGTGCTTGGTAATACGGTTGTTGTTTTGGTTGTTCATACATCACGAGGGGATGTTGACCATATTATCTCAATGAGAAAGGCAGGCAAAGATGAGCAAAAATACTACTGGCGACACTACCCATACTAATATGGCCAAACTTATCGCCTTAAAAGATGAGGACATCACTGTTGATGACGACAACCCAATGACCACCGCAGCAGATTGGGAAGGCGCAGCCATGAAAATCAATGGTCATGTGATTGGTGTAACACGCAGACGAGGCAAACAAAAAGCCCCGACTAAATTCATAACCACTTTACGCTTATCGCCCGAGGTGATGGATTATTTCAAAGCTCAAGGTGATGGCTGGCAAACGCGAATTGATGATATTTTGCGTGAGTATGTGAGTACGCATTAAAGCATCCATCAAACCACCAACCGCCGACCCAATCGCGCCACTATCGCCAACACCAATAACACTGCAATTTGTACAGGTGCAAAAGGTTGGTCTTCACTCAACGCAATAACAAAAGCAATTAAATAACTCACTACACCCACTATTACACTTGCCACTAAAGACTGTTTCCAACTTTGACACCAGCCAAATACCGCCCATGCAGGTAAGACCACTAAGGCAAAACTGGCCATTAATCCTAAGGATGCGGTGCTAAATGCCAATAATAACGCCGCTAACAGATCAAAACTGCCATGCCAACGCCATGCAGGTAGCTGATTAGCTTGTTCGTAACCACTAAAAAATCGGGCGCGTAATAAGCGTTGTGACCACCACGGCAGACAAGCCAAAAACGGTAAACCAACCAATAAAATAGCAATTAACTGTTCTTTACCAACTAAAAATATTTGACCATCACTTAAGGCATGGCCTAAAGACTCACCTAATGCACTATTGGCGGCGACTAAATATAAGACCGACCAACCTGCCAACATCATCAAACCATAACCTAAATTGCCTTGTTGCGCGCTCAGTTGTTTGGCCACCACTGCAATCACCGCGCCTATTGCACCACTGGCTAATAAAGGCCAGCCTAATGCCGCGCCTGCGAGCTGTGCGGCGGCGGTGACATGAGCAATGCCCAGTGCCGCCAACCATTCTTCGCGCGCGTGTAAAAATGCGCCTAACAATGGTAAGACAATACTGGCACAGAGGCCAATGAGTAAAGGAATACGAAATAACGGGTCAAAAAGTAGGTGCATAGTGGTGTGTCGTTATAAGTCGGAGCAATGTAGGGCGGTAAGGTCAATTTCGCGTGTGGTTGCTGCTTGCACAAAATCGTGGTCATGGCTAATCAACACAATGCCTTGTTGTGGGCGACGATTGTTGAGCATATCCAGCAATAACGTCACGCCAGCAGGGTCTAGGTTATTGGTGGGTTCATCTAACAATACCAACCGACTCGGTGAGGCTAAACAGGCAAAAATACTCAGTAGTTGAAATTGTCCACCCGATAAACTATCGACCCGTTTGCTACGCAATAACGCCAAACGAGCGGGTAATTCAGCCTGATGTGCATTCATCAATTTAAGGTATTCACTGGCGGCAAGTGGAAAGTCTGCTAAGCGTGACGGATGTTGATTTTGTAGGCTGATGTTGAGATTTGGGGATTTTGTGATAACACCACAAAAAATACGCGCTTCACCACTGAGGGCTTTGAGTAGGGTACTTTTGCCGCAGCCGTTGCTACCACTCAAGCCTAAGACTTCCCCCGTTTTTACTTCAAACGAGACATTCGCCAAAATGGGTTTTTGATAACCGACACTGACTTGTTGTAATTGTAGTAATGGCATGGGGGAGTCTCGCTATTTATTATTCGCCGCTGCCGTTAACCATTGCTCAATCAATGCAAAATACGCTTGTTGTGAGCTGTTGCTGGCAGGTTCTAACGATAAAGCAATGTGTTGCCAACCAAGTTGTGTGGCGAGTTGGGCAATGCCTGCATTGCCTTGATAGACGGTATGCAGAATCACGCCTTTTTTACCTTTAAACTGTTGTACTAAACTTAAAATATGACTCGCAGTCGGTGGTACACCTGCTAAGGGTTCGACGGTTGCCAGTAAGGGGATATTAAAACGAGACAATAAATAACTCGCATCTTTGTGATACAGCATCACGCCTTTACTGTTGGCAGCTAATTGTTGCCAATGAGGCAGTTGATTGTTGACCGCTGTTTTAAAAGCAAGGGCATTGGCGCGAAAATTGGCGGTATGAGCAGGGTCGAGTTTGGCTAAACGCTCGGCTAAGGCTTGGGCAATATCGGCCATACGCACAGGGTCAAGCTGAACATGAGAATTACCCAACGGATGCACGTCACCTTCGCTGCGGTCGGCATGGCCTTTGACTTCTATTAAGGACACTTGGGCAGCGGCTTCAAAATAACCCAGTGTATTGGGTAGAATTTTTGCGTTCGATGAGCCGTCAATAGCAGGAGGCAACCAACCTTGTTCTAGCTCCGCACCAATCGCAACCACTAATTGGGCTTGCCGTAAGGCTTGTAACATGGAGGGGCGCACTTGTAAGGTGTGAATATCGCGGTCTGGTAAAGCCAGTTCGGTGACTTTGACAAACTCACCACCAACAGTACGTGTCAACATACCCATGCTGCTAGTGGTGGCAACAACATTAATTGCTGCTGTCGATAGGCCGCTGCATAGGCATAACAGTAGCGTTAATAATAAACGATTCATACATATTCTCTTAAGGGTAGGGGCGCGATGCTCGCGCCCTATGCAAGTCAAAATTCTGTGGGCGCAAGCGTTGCGCCCCTACACTTAGTATTAAAACTTATGCGCGCCATGCGGTCCTAAGCTATGGGTGTATTGTAAAAATACTTGTTTCAGTGGTGTTTTTGTTCCTGCATCGTCGTAAATAGAACCTTGCGCCAGTTGTAAACGTAAACGCGAAAACTCACTCGGCGAAAAGGCTAAAGAAACGCCCATCCGTGATGATTGTTGAAACTCCGTGCTTGCACCTGCCACCGTTAGCTCATTAGTTGCGCCATTGACATCGTAACGTGAAGCCAATGTCCAGCGTGGAGCAATGCCATAACTGGCTTGCAAATAATAGCCATCTTGACTGCCTGTCACCGCATCACCTGCCAAAATACTTGCACCAGCGGTGGTGGTAGTGACGTGCATATCCTTTTTAACGCGCAGATATTCGCCTGTGACTTTAATGTCACCCTGACCAAATTCGCCCGCACTGTCCCATTTATAGACCCAATCAACGCCATATAAACGTTGTTTACCATCTAAAGCGTATTCGTCGTCATTCAGCGGTGTGCCATCGTTATCAATCACTTGTTGATAGTGTTGCGCTTGCGCATAAGAAACACCGATTTGTAAGGCTTGCTCATCGCCAATATCGGGTGCAAATTTCGTAAATAGCGTATGAATACGTGGGCCAGCTTTGGCATCGAGCAAGGGTTTAGTGCTGCCGATAATCGTTTCGGCATCGCTATTGCTAATTTGTGTGCCAAAACGTTCTTGGTCATTACCTTGTAAGGCTTCTATGCCCAATAAAGCATAAAAAGGTGTTGGTGCAACCCATGTCAGTTGTAGCCCTGTATCCTTAAAACCTTCACCACCTAATAAACCTAAATACGCTAGATTTTGGTCGGCAAAATCCCACGCGTGTTTGTGTTTGCTGTTTTGGTAGCCCATGCCACTCAAAAATTTGCCCATTTTGATTTTTAAGCCGTTAGGTAATAATCGGGTTTGTAACCAAGATTCTTCTAAGGCTGTGCCGCCATCTGCACCGACGGTTAAGATTATGAGACCATCAAAATAAGGGTCAACAATGGCCGACATCACTAATTCACTTTCACCTAAGTTAAAGCCGTTTTGTAAGCCCGCTTCTTCATCGCCAAAACTCACACCATGAGCTATACCTGCCATACCCTCTAAAATGTCACCACCTTTGGCTTTTTGATTATCGTGGTAATAATTACCATCCAAAATTAAAGAGATTTGTGGATTAAATTGACTGCCTGTAGTGATGGCTTGCGTGTTTTCTGCCCAAGCCAAATGACTAATACACATGCCAAGGGTTAATACGCTGAGTTTATGCATGACGATGGGTCTCAATCCGAAGTGATTTTGTGTTGATTGGTTATAGTATAACATAACATTTATTGAAGAATTAGGGAAATCAGGACTTACGCATCGCACTACGATTAGCGCGTTTTGTGAGCATAATGCCACCTAAAGCGGCTGAAATGTCAACAAAACAAATAAGCGATAACCGCGTAAGTCCTAAAATGCTAAAATAGTGGCGGCAGTGTTTAAGGCTTTGTGTTATTTTTTAGCGACTGTATTTTGATTATGGCAAAGCCGATGACCACCGTAAATTTCAGCGTTTCGCCGTCCGTTTAATGCGTGATGGCAAGTAATTTGACGAATAACAACAATAAGAGAACAACTATTATGTCCCGTCACAGTGAAGTCGAGATAATTCGTGAGCAATGCCGAACCTTAGCGCGTAAGCGGGCATTGGTATCGGCAGGTGTTGCCGTTGTGCCTGTGCCGTTTTTAGATGTCGTGGTAGATGCCAGCATGTTAACGGTACTCATTCCCGAAATCAGTCAGCGTTTTGGTTTAGCCCCTGAGCAAATAGAAGCCTTTGACCCTGAAACAAAAAAAATCGCATGGTCTGAAATAGCCCATCGTGGCTCACAGTTTTTGGGTTTGGTGGTGACACGGACGATTGTGCGTCAAAGTGTGCAAGGCATGGCAACCAAAATTATTTCTAAACAAGTGGCTAAATTTATTCCCTTTGGTGGGCAAATAGTGGCTGCTGGTTTGGGCTATTTTGTGTTGCGCCGTATTGTGTATCAGCATATTGACGATTGTTACGCCGTGGCTAAAGCGACGTTTCGTTAAATGCCTCCATATTGTTTGTCTGGGTGATTACGGCGTACGCACAATGTGATATATTAAGCGTCTGAATAGTCAATAATGGGTGTGATTATCATGGCAACAACAAACATTAATATTCGTACAGACAGCGAACTTAAAGTCAAAGCACAAGCCGTTTTAAGCGAGCTTGGGCTAGATATGTCCACTGCAATCAATGTGTTTCTGACGCAAGTGGTGTATAAAAATGCGATTCCATTTGAAATTACCAAACCAGTGAGAAAAAACGCAAAGCTGGGTGGCTGGGAAGGAAAAGTTACCATGTCCGATGATTTTAATGCACCAATGGAGGAGTTTGAGGAGTAGATGGGATGAAGTACCTCTTGGATACACATGTCATTTTATGGCTGGCTACGAATTCTCCATCACTTTCCGAAACGGTGAAGCGTGCAATTTTGGATGACAATAATAAAAAATATGTCAGCATCGTTTCTGCATGGGAAGTTGCGATAAAACTGGGGACACAAAAATTACAGTTAGAAGGTGGGTTAGCTGAGTTTTTTCGCATGATAGACGAGAACGGTTTTTTTCTACTCGGTATTCAGCGAGAGTATTTGCATCATGTCCAAACCTTAGCTTTTTTTCATAAAGACCCTTTTGACCGTTTACTGATTGCAACGGCAATCATGGAGAATCTAACGCTGATTTCAATAGATGACAATATTCAAAAATACGAGGTAGATTGGGTCTGGTAGTGTTAGTTGCCTAGTTCGCTGGATTGATAGTGCTTTAATAAGGCGTGTAAGGCATCTTGCTTGAGGGGTTTGGCTAAAAAGTCGGTCATGCCTGCGGCTAAACATTCTTCGCGGTCTCCTTCTTGGGCATTGGCGGTGAGCGCGATAATAGGTGTACGCACGCGGTCATGGCTTTTTTCAAAATTGCGAATGGCGCGTGTGGCATCAAAACCGTCCATTTCTGGCATTTGACAATCCATAAAAATCATCTGATAGGTCTTCGATTCAATCAACTTAAGAGCTTCGTTGCCGTTTTGGGCAATGTCCACTTGCGCCCCTACTTTTTCTAACATTCTGACGGCAACTTTTTGATTAACAATATTATCTTCCGCTAACAACACCGACAATTTATTGTATTTATAGGGGCTAACAACAGTTGAGGCTAAAGGCGCAGTGCTTGAGCTGGCTGTTGTATTGTCAGTTGAGGATTCTGCGTCGAGGGCTTCTCGGCTTTGTAAGAAGGTTTTTTTACCCAAATGAATGGCGGCAATTTCGTTAATGAGGGCGTAAAAACGAATCGGTTTGGCAATAAAACCATTAAAGGCATTATAGAGCGAGGGAGGGAGTGCGCGTAACGACTTTTGGCTCATTAAAATTAAGTGGCTATTAGCAAACTGTGGGTTTTGGCGTACTGAGTGGGCAAAAGAAATACCGTCTGTTGATTTGGCCAATTGGCTATCAATGATAATAAACGGTGTGCGTGGTGATAGGTGATTCATTAACTTTAATTTCACCATGCCTTCTTCGGCTGAACCAGCCAGCTCAACACGCATGCCATAACGCTGTAAGCATTCACTGATATGGATACGGTTAATGGCCAAGCCATCAATCACCAATATGGGGGAAAAATGCAGTTCGGGATATTGCGGTAATGAGCGTTCAACGGCGTGTTGGCGTTTCAGGGCAATATGAACGGCGAAAGTTGAACCTTGGCTAGGTGCGCTCGTTAACGAAATATGGCCACCCATTAACTCCGATAAACCCTTACAAATAGCTAAGCCTAAACCTGTGCCACCAAAGCGACGGGTCGTTGACGCATCGGCTTGGGAAAAAAGTTGGAACAGGCTATCTTGTTTTTCCAGTGGAATACCCATGCCTGTATCAATAATTTCAAGGTTTAGCTCAATGTCGGCAGGGGTAATGACATCGGCAGAAATTTTTAACGCCACATAACCTTTACTGGTGAACTTAATAGCATTACCCAGCAGATTCAACAAAATTTGGCGAATACGATTCGGGTCGCCTATTAAAGTGCGTGGACAGCTTGGGCTATACGATAAAACCAATTCTAGCTCTTTGTTGGTGGCTTGCGATAACAATAAGTCACACACTTCTTCACAGAGTTTTTGCAGGTCAAAGGGGATTTGCTCCATCGTCAATTTGCCAGCCTCAATTTTTGAGAAGTCGAGAATGTCATTAATAATGGTTAATAAGGCTTGACCTGAGTGATACAAAATTCGCGAGTATTCTTGTTGTTCCTGATTGAGTGGGGTGTCGAGTAATAACTGCGCCATGCCCAAAATACCATTCATGGGGGTGCGAATTTCGTGGCTCATGGTGGCTAAAAATTCGCTTTTGGCGCGTGTTGCGCCTTCTGCCGCGTCTTTGGCGGCAATTAACGCGCTTTCGGTTTGTTTGCGCATGGTAATGTCGTTGATGGTGCCTGTTGTGCCACACACGGCACCGTTTTCGTCATAAATCAAGCTAATCCACAAATGAATCCAACGGCTTTCCTGCGAGGCCGTCATTATTTGGGTGTCACAACGGACTTGGTCAGTGCTGCCATTAAAAAGCTGTTGTAAGAGATGAAAAATGTTTTTTTGCTGTTCGGGAGCAATAAATTCAATCATGGATTTTTTCTGCATCGTGTCATTGGGAAAACCCGTAACATCGTGCCAAGCAGGATTCAAAAAAGTAAAATTACTTTGCGTGTCGGTTTGAAAAATAACTTCGTGAACGTTATCAATGACATGACTATAGCGCGATTCGGAGCGAATCAGTTTTTGGCTTTGCTCGTATAGTCGTAATGCCGATTGGTTGAGCGCACGGTTCAAGTCTTTAATTTCATCAACATGAGAATTAATATAAATTTCTTTCACGCCTTTATAGACATCGAGGGTTTGAGCAAAATCAATCAGTTTATTCAGGTCTTTAATGGGGGCGCGTAATAAATAGAAAAAAAGGATGCCGCTTAACACCGAAATAAATACCGCCATGAGCAGGGCTTGTTTCAATATCTCTAGATAGTTATTGGATTGAGCTGAATAGTCATAATGCATATATGCCCAGCCATAATCACCAATCGGCTGCCAAAAATAAATAAGGCCTTCATCTTTATTAATGGCATAATAAAAATCTTTAGTCTTGGGTATTTTTAAGCTCAAGTTATTGATTTTTTCTTGCGGCTCTTGCTGGATAACATGCTCAACAGCCACAAGCACGTTACCCGTGGTGTCGGTGATAATTAACTCGCGAATTTCATTAAAAATAGCGGTATTGAGTAATAAGGTGCGAATGGACTTTTTATTAGCAATGAGTACATCTTGTTCAACAATAGTGCTTAAATTAGAAATAACTAATGCGCCCTGATTAATCGCGCTTTTTTCATTAATTTCACGTTGTTGGGCATAAATAGTAATAGCAAATAACGTTAAGGCAACTAATAAAGATAGAGCCGATAAAAAGCTCAGTTGTTTGCTAAAACTGTGCGGTAATAACCTGCTTAAAATGGTTGTTTTTGCTTGATTGGCCAACATAAATAAGCCTAAGTAGTTCCTATCAATTTCATATTATCAACTAAAGCCATTTCTAATGCCCATAAACGATGGGCACCCGAAAAAACGATACGCCGATGTCCTTGTAAATAAAAGCTGGGCACTTCTGCAACCTCTAAAGCCGCCCATTCTACTGTGTTATGCTCAATCTGCGGCAACCATTGTGCAGAATTGATGAGTGTTTTCAGTTGTGGAACCACACAATCATGGGCTTTGAGTAGTGTTTTCAGGTGTGGAAGATGGGAGACATCTCGCCCTTCTGCCCAAATTGCGCTTAATAGGGCTAAAGTGATGTGATCGGCAATGCCTCGTTGTTGGCTATAGCAAAACAGCGCACAGCAGGCGCGCACACCTTTGTCGTCGGGTCGGCAACTATCGCCAAAAGGCAGACGGTATTTTTCGGCTAAGCGCGCATAACGATATAACTGCGTATGCCATTCAACAAGGGGCAGAGAGGTGTCCAAAATCGGTTTAAGTCGAATTTTTAATTGATAGTGTTCCGCTAGTGCCAGCAGTGGTGTTAAATAGATATAAGATAACGGCTCATCAAAACGAAAATAATAATCCAAGGTGTATTTTTGCGCACGAATGGCTGCTAATTGCTGCCAGTCATTAATTAAATAATCATTATCTTGATAAATACTGTCACTGCTTAATTGAAACTGATGGCTGAGTTTATTTAAGCCCAGTTCTGAGAGTCTGTCACCTAAGTCGCTTAAATCATCCAGCCCCCAATACCATTCGCCCTGATAATACAATTGTGCGCTTTTAGTTTGGCCGCGTTGCTGAAAAAGTCGTGCCGCAGCGAGCATCTTTTTTTGCGTGGTGGCGTGTGTTAATTGCCTAAAACGCAGCACTAATGTGGCTAATTTATGCTGTTGATGTTCCCACAAACAACTAAACACTTGTTTAGCCAGCACTAAAAAATCATGGACGGGTAAATGGCGATTAGCCAGCAGTAATTGACTGGCACTAAAGCAATGCTCTTCGGCAGGTGATTGAAAGTCATGGAAATGTAACTGATGAAACTGCGATAAATACCACGCATCGCGGAGCTGATGATTGTAATGTTGGTCGGGTTCTTGATAGGGCAATATTTTGACAATCAGTTGTACCGAAAAATGCTCGATAAAACGCGGT
>JBKJUH010000209.1:0-2989 GCA_046590075.1 Agitococcus sp. | reverse complement strand
TCAGGACTTACGCATCGCACCGCGATTAGCGCGTTTTGCGAACATAAAGCCGCCTAAAGCGGCTGAAATGTGAGCAAATAAGCGATAACCGCGTAAGTCCTAAGATGGTTATACGTCTAAGTTAGCGACCATCAAGGCATTATGCTCGATAAACGCCCGACGCGGTTCAACAGCATCACCCATTAAACAGGTAAACATTTGGTCAGCACCAATGGCATCTTCAATCGTCACTCGCAGCATACGACGATTGTTGGGATCCATGGTTGTTTCCCATAACTGGCTTGGATTCATCTCGCCCAAGCCTTTATAACGCTGAATGGCATTGCCACGACGCGACTCTTGCATCAACCATTGCCAAACTTGTTTAAAGTCATTGACCGCTAAAATACGTTCGCCACGTTTAACGTACGCGCCTTCTTCTAACAAATCATTAATTTGTACCGCGAGTTGAGCAATACGACGGTACTCGGTCGAAGCAAAAAAGTCATAACTCAAGCGATAACTATGCGGCACGCCATGAGCAACCATTTCCACTTGCAAAACAAAACGATGCTGTTCGGTGTCTTCAATGACTTCTACTAAAAAGCGTTGGCTTGGGTCAGCGGCATTGTTTAATACCACCTGTAATTGACTTGCCCACGTTTCGGTAATGGTTTTATCAGCCAAAGAATCGACCGCCAATACCGACATTTTCAACAATTGCTCAAGCAAGACATCAGGGTAAACACGACTCATACGACGAATGGTATTTTGCACCGCGCGGTATTCGGTCAATAAATTAGCCAATGCCGCACCCAACATTGGCGGTGCATCAGGATTGACAAATAGTGCAGCATCATCCAAAGCGGTTTGCGTGAGATAGGCTTCGAGCGCATCATCATCTTTCACATACTGTTCTTGTTTGCCACGTTTTACTTTATACAATGGCGGTTGAGCAATGTAGATATATCCACGCTCAAACAACTCAGGCATTTGTCGAAAAAAGAAGGTCAGCAACAAAGTACGAATATGGGAACCGTCGACGTCAGCATCGGTCATGATGATGATTTTATGATAACGTAATTTGTCAGGATTATATTCTTCACGGCCAATACCGCAACCCAACGCGGTAATCAAGGTACCGACTTCTACCGACGATAACATCTTATCAAAACGGGCTTTTTCGACATTGAGAATTTTACCTTTCAACGGCAAAATCGCCTGCATTTTACGGTTACGGCCTTGTTTCGCCGAACCACCTGCCGAATCTCCTTCGACGATATACAATTCCGATAATGCAGGGTCTTTTTCTTGGCAATCGGCCAATTTGCCTGGTAAACCTGCAATGTCTAATGCACCTTTGCGACGTGTCATTTCACGCGCCCGACGAGCGGCTTCACGCGCACGCGCCGCATCAACAATCTTGGCAACAATCGACTTAGCTGCTGCTGGATTTTCTAATAAATACTCTTGCAAACGCTCACTCATCACTGATTCAACCACAGGCCGAACTTCTGATGATACTAATTTATCTTTGGTTTGACTGGAGAATTTAGGATCAGGCACTTTCACCGATACAATCGCTGTTAAGCCCTCTCGAGCATCATCCCCTGTAGTTGCTATCTTTTCTTTCTTTAACAGGCCTTCTGACTCCATATAGTGGTTTAGGGTGCGTGTTAATGCACCTCTAAAACCCGCTAAATGTGTACCACCATCCCGTTGCGGAATATTATTAGTATAACAAAAGACGTTTTCTTGATAGCTGTCATTCCATTGCAATGCCACTTCAACAGCAATTCCCGTATCGGTTTGGGTATTAAAATGGAATACTTTATTCAGGCCATTTTTGTTGGTATTTAAGTAGTCAACGAAGGCCGACAAGCCGCCTTCATAGGCAAAAATATCACTTGCGCCCGTACGCTCATCTTTCAACGCAATACGTACACCTGCATTAAGGAAGGATAATTCACGCAGACGTTTTGCTAAAATATCATAAGAAAAACGGATATTGGTGAAGGTGTCTGCACTGGGCCAAAAGCGCATTTCTGTACCACGACGTTCTGTTTCACCTGTTTCACGCAAAGGAAATTGCGGTTCGCCATGCACATATTCCTGCTCATAGGCTTTGCCACCCCGACGAATAACTAAACGTAAACGTGCCGACAAGGCATTAACAACTGAGACACCGACACCGTGCAAGCCGCCTGAAATTTTATAGGAATTTGTGCCATCTTCTGCACCGAACTTACCACCTGCGTGTAAGATGGTCATAATCACTTCGGCTGCGGAGACACCTTCTTCATGGTGAATATCAACAGGAATACCACGACCATCATCAGTGACAGTAATGGATTCATCGGTATGAATCACCACATTCACTTCGGTACAATATCCTGCCAATGCTTCATCAATGGCATTATCAACCACTTCAAAAACCATGTGATGCAGGCCTGAACCATCATCGGTATCACCAATATACATGCCTGGACGCTTCCGTACTGCATCTAAGCCACGTAAGACTTTAATACTGGATGAGTCGTAATTATTACCGTCAGTCATGTTCTTTCCTCAAGAAAATACCCAGTTAGGCAAAAAACATTTTGCTTAACTCTTAAAAATTTTGTGGTGTTATTGCACCTTGTTCCACGTGAAACAATTTTGCCTGTTTATCTAAAGCGTATAACAGTGGCCAAACATCATCAACTTCAACCGCTGTCATCAGTATTTGTGCGTCTAACTGTTGCAGGTGCGTCAATAAGCGCAAGCGTGCCAGCGCGTCTAACTCTGAAGCGACATCATCGAGTAATACGACGCAATACTTATTTTTGGAGCGTAAAAAAGCCACTTGCGCCAATTTTAAGGCACAAATAAACAGTTTTTTTTGCCCTCGTGATAATACCGCTTCTACTGCACCCATGTCTGTTTTAAGTCGTAAATCAGCACGATGCGGGCCTAATTGAGTATGACCACGCTCTCTATCTTTAAATCTAGACTCAGCCAATTGTGTGGC
>JBKJUH010000205.1:0-13238 GCA_046590075.1 Agitococcus sp. | reverse complement strand
TATCATCCTCAAAACCGACAAAATATTGAGCGACCACCGCAGGTACATCATTTGATTGGCTGTATTTTTCTACATCACGCGCAAAGGCAAGCAATTTTTTACTTGGTTCGGCAGGTTGTTTTATCAAAGCATAGGCTTTTTGGTAAGTATATTCGCTAAAACCATCAGGTGCACCATAAACCTCTGCATCCCAAATAATCACATCATGACGATTAGCCATTTTCTAACTCCTCTTAAACCGTATAGTAACTTTTGTTGGTTTTTATTTAAAAGTTTCTTATAAACTACAAGGGCAAATGATTATTTTCCCCTACGGTGGTGGCGAATTTAATGCCGTTCTCATCGCCAATCTAAACTGCCAAGAAATCAACACGGGCGTAGGGTATTGATTCGGTTGCAGACATAAACTAGCATCACCACAATCATTTAATCGCTCTAATAATAACGGCAATAAACGCTGCGCCACTTCATACGACTGGCTGTTTTGTAATTGTGGATGCTGATAAAGACTCATGGCGATTAAGCTAAAATCACGACTCCAAGACCACACATTCAGCTCGCGTAAAGCCGCGACCAATACGCTTAATTGTTCGGTGACGTTTTTGGCTTTTTTCAGTGCGTTTAATAGCCATTGCTCACGAATTGTCGGGCTAAGTGCATTTTGTAAATCAACGCGGCGCAAGGCGATTTTAGGGCTTTCAACCGTCAATAATGCCAGTAACCATGCCTGATGTTGTTGGCGAATGGCGGCAATGGTTAAACCTGCAATCAATGCTTCCGCCCAATCGCTTTTTATGACATGACTGAGCATAGTTTCGGCATCAAACGGGTAATGTTGGTTTAACCAATCTAAGGATACATGAGCAATGATGTCGCGTAACCATTGCGCTTTTGCGCCTAAGCCTTGCACGGTGGCGGCCTTCGGATTAAAGCCATCGCGCTCTAATTCAGGGCTGATATTTTCTAAAGCAATAATATCTAAAGACTTACGCACAATACCCGTTTTGAGCAGGATGATGCTCGCTAATTGTTGTTGCAGTCGTTGCACAAATAACGATTCAGGCAAACGTGCTAATAAATCAATCGCGGCTTCTTTGACGACTTTGCTGCGGTCGTCTAAGCAACTTTCTAAAAAGTCATGGTCAGCCATCGACAAGCCAATCATGAGTTTTTCGACTAATAGTTTGCGGACATTAGCGGCTTCTGTTGGCCAAACCGCGAGTAAAAACGCTAACGCCCGTTCAGGATTATCAAGCCGTAAGCGTTCAAATAACAGTTCCCGACAGGCGAGGGTGGTGGTTTGCCAATAATTGTCGAGTTCTGGGCTGTGTAAGTCGAATTGCGTGGCGATGAGCCATGACCAATCAGGATTTTGTAGCCCTAACCATGCGCCGCGTTTGCCTGCCACTTCGCCTAGCACTAAACGCCATTTTTTATTGTTTTCCCCTAAACGCAAAAATGGTGGCAATAAGGTGCGTGGCAAAATGAATTGTTGGGCAGCAACTAACGGTAACCATTCGCTAAGATACACTTGGCCGTCATTATTCAATACAAATAAGGCCTGAGTGTGAGCGGCTGCGGGAAGATAAGCGCGTGTTTCGGGTTCGGCTGCCGATGAAGCGGGCAGACTGATTGCTTGCTGACCTGCACGTTGATAGACCGCCATCAGTGCCAATTGCGCTAACAATAAGGGCTTATCGGTGGCTAATTGTGTGGCAACGGCTTGTAACTCGGCATTTGGCCATTGGCTAATGACAGGTGCTTTTTGGCTGCCCAACAAGGCGGCTACTTCACATTCACGCCAAGTATGTGTTGGTGAACTGCTCATAATGCTAATACCTCTTGTCCTTGCCACGCGCTTAATACGGTTAATTGTTGCCCGTCCCACTCGCCAAACACACTGACGGCATGACCACCCGATAACGCCAATAACGGCCAAATTTCACCTTGAATAACGATTGGAATGGCTTGCCCTTGCGTGTCGCGTAAGAACCATTGGTTATGGTGTTGTTGAGGCGTGACATCGTTGAGCAGCCAAGGTAATAAGGCAAGAAAAGGATTTTGTGCTAAGGCTTCGGCTTGTTGTTGTAGGGCTTCACTGATCGTCGCAAAACCGATAGTCGGTAGTTGCGCGACACGTTGAAAAACCGATTGCTCTTTGATGATGATGCGTTGTGGCCATGCACTCGGATACCAAGCGACAGTGGCACTCCCCATCACTCCCACTGAATAAGCTGGCGGAAGATTCTGAAATCCTGCGGCAAAAACCAAACTTAACGCGGCTTTATTGCTGTTGATACTCCATAACCATTGCCGACGATAACGGACATTGTTTTCGGCTTCTAAATCTTTATGACCTAAAACGAGCCAGTTTTCGGGCGTGGTAGCGGCTGCTAACACTTGTTCTTGCGGTGTATTCCAACCAATTAAGGCGCGAATATCCGCTTGTAAGGGCGCAGGAAGGGTATTTATGCGTTCATAAGCGGAGAGTAATAATTGAATCCGTCCCACTTGGGCAGCCGCGAGTTGTTGCCAATGAGCATGATTTAGCGCGGAGTGTAAGGCATCAATCATTGCCGATACGCCTGTGGCTTGGGCATCGACAAGCCGTTGTTGCATGCGTTGAAAATGGCTGTGTGACAAGCTTTTAGCGTGTGCTAAACCGCTACGGATTAAATCACTCAGCCACAATTGCAATTCTGCTAACCCTGCTTGAACCTTTTTTTCGCGGGCGGCTATACGTTTCGCTTGAGCAACTTCATCCACCACTTTCGCAGGTTGTGCGGCTTTTTCAGCTTTTTTTGCCGCAGCATCGCTTTGTTTGTTGAGGTGTATTCTAACCCATGCGGGCAGTTCTTCTGTTAAGACAAAGGCGTTTTGGCTATGGGCATAACACACTAATAAGGCCACACTGTGTTTACACGGTTTTTTGAAGCTAGGGCAATCACAGGCAAAATTAAACGGTTCGGACAAAATAATCGACGCTTGATATAAGCTACTACCCATGATCTCACCCCAAATCAGGGTTTTGCCGTCTGGCGTTGTTTGATGTTGTAAGCTTTGCCAATGATGAATGGCCGCGAGTTTTTTGGACGCTTTGACGGAGCTATCGTCGGGGGCATATTGCAGCGCATGTTCGAGGTTAATTTGGGGCGTATCCACCGCGTATTTTCCTTTACTGTGTATTAAGGCTTGATTTATGAGGTAAACGATAGCATAAAACAACTAGAGCTTAGCGGTGTTGATAAGCAAGTGGCGACAGATTGTGTCGTAGTGGAGTTTAGAAGCTGGATTTAAGCATCGCGATGCGCACTTAAGTCCTATGGAGTGAAAAATGAGTAGCAAAAAACTGACCCGTTCTCGCGAGAACAATATTATTGCTGGGGTGATGGGAGGCATTGCCGATTATTTGGGCTGGAGTCCCTTTAGTGTACGTTTAATTTTTGTCCTTGTCTCGTGCGCGAGTGTTGCTGTGCCAGGCATCCTGATTTATGTGATATTGTGGTTTTTAATGCCAATGGCAGATGAGTAGATTCTTGCATGAAAAAATTAACTGTATGGGGCTTGTTGTGCGTCTCACTGACAAGTTATGCCGATTCGAGTTTTAACGAAGTACGCGATGTTATTTTTACCCCACCATCCCGCGCCGCAAATGCCGTCGAAGCACAAGAAATGGCGGTGTATCAAAATGGCCAATTACCGCATTACGACGTTAAAGCGGCCAATTTTTTCAAAGATGGGGTTAATTTATTAAGCCAAGATGCCGCTCGTACCTTATCGGAAACAGCCGATTTTTATCCGCGTTTAGAAAAACACTTACACAGTAATGGCATTTGTTTTTCGGGAAATTGGCAAATTACAGCCGATACGCCGTACACGGGTTATTTCAAAAAAGGCAGTCAGGCTTTATTTATTGGTCGTGCTTCGACAGCATTAACGGAAACAGAACAAGGCGAGCCGAGAGCCTTTGGTTTTGCAGGCAAGTTATTTGCCACCTTAAAACCCACTCAAAAAGTGGCAACCGCCAATTTTTTTACCATTGATGTGTTAGCAGGTGCAGACCGTGACCATTATTTAGATGTCAAAATGACCAATGATCCCAAACTTGGCTTTCGTTTTGCCGTGATTCCGTTGGCGTTTCAGGTCGCGCGGGTGTTTCGTAACGCCGACGATAATCCCGGTTATCGTCCTGTCGATAATATTGCCGCGTTAGGGGTAAAAGCAGGCGAAACAATAAAGGCACCGCGTTATCTCATGGTTCAGGCACTACCAAAAACACCACACAATGACAGTAAAGACTTTAGAGATGAATTGAATATTGAAAAGCACCATTTGCCGATGTTAGCCATGCAAATTTTTGTCTCCGATACCTCGGGCGACCAAGACAGCAAAGATTGGAAGATGATTGGTCAAATTGCCTTAACAGAAAGTAAAGTGTCTTATGGTTGCGACCGTCAATTGCATTTTGCCCATCCGAAAATTAAGAAATAGGCGATATGTCGTCAGTCTGGCAACCCTACCACAACCCCCATGTCCGTAACTTGGCATGGGTTTTATCATCGCCTGCCTTACTAACCTATTTACCTAATTTTCACCACCAATTAACAGTGTTAGATGATGTATTTTGGCAAAAACACTATCAAGCCTATATCCCCAAACTTCGTGCCTTAGACCTTTATCCTCAGCCATTAATCAACTTTTTGGAGCAATATAAAAACCATCGTTTAGGCTATTATTTTGAGTATTTATTACTATTTTGGTTGCAAGATAAAGACTTTCATCCCTTTGAGTTGATTCAACATCGCGCTACATTGTTCGTAGAAAAAACCACCATTCGTGAGTTGGATTTTCTGCTAAAAAATCAAGAAACGGGCAAAATTGAACATTGGGAAGTGGCGATAAAGTTTTATTTAGGTCATCCTCCCTTAAACGATGTTTATCATTGGTTGGGCGCAAACGATAAAGATTCTTTAGGCCGAAAACTGAAGCATTTAGCCGAGCGGCAATTTCGTTTTAGCCATTATCAAGACTATGAAATTGAACAGCGTTGTTTGGCGGTCAAAGGGCGATTATTTTATCCCAGTAGTCATAAGTCCTTATTGGGTCGGGCGACAGGTGAAACGCTGTTGTGTCTTGCACCTGAGCATTTGCAGGGCAATTGGTTGTTATGGGACGAATTTGTACAACATGACGAAGTTGCTAAATTAAAATGGCGGCAAGTCGGACGGGATGAATGGTTAGCCGACCAACAGTACCATAAAAATCTACCATTAATTTCTGTCCATGAGATATCGCCCATACCGACAGAACGCCCTGAGTTATTTTTAGGGTTTGATACCGCAGGGCAAGAGCAAGTGCGTTGTTTTGTCTGCCCTGCACCACGACAAGATTTGCATTTGTTGCCGTTTTTGGCTGCGCGTTAATAGATATACCCGCTTTTCCCAGTTTATAAACCTTTTCAACTGATATTTGTAAGAGGTATTCTAAACACATACATTTATTTTTACCTAATAAAACATGGGCTTTAAGATGTTTGAACAAGTTCATCAACCAAAATTATCGGTGGCATTTTGGAAGCATCATCCTATTGCCGACCAATCATCTGATAGCTTGTTTGCAGCTATATGGGCATTTCAAGCAGAAACACAAGGCGATATTGTTAAACTTACGCCAGCGGGAAATTATCAAATTGCCCAACGAGGTGGCGTAGCAGAATGGTGCGGTGATGATTTGGGAAGACGTAGTTTTTTAACAAGAGCCATTCATGTACCCAATGACTGGTTGAGCATTAGTAGTAATGTGACAGATTTAGAGTTAAGTATCGTTAGTGTTGCGCAACGATTAAAACAGCAACTGGATTCAAAAACCCCTCTTTTAGTGACGATATTTTCCCCCGTCACATTGGCGATTATGCTTGCAGGTGAAGAAACTTTTCTTGCCCATCTTCATGAGTGCCCTCAGTTGGTATTACGAGGCTTAAATCAATTAGCCTTTGCAACAGAAAAACTTATTGAGGCATATTATCAAGTGGGTGTTGATGGTGTTTATTTGGCAGCAAAGCATCTTTCACAAACAGTTATTTCGTTACCTATTTATCATAAGTTTTGCTTGGCGATAGATCGGCGTATCATTAATTTTTGTGAGCTGTTTTCTACAAATATTCTGCATATTCATGGTACGCAAATACATTTTGATTGTTTGCCAAACTCGCATCATTGGATGGTGCATTTTGAATTACATGCGGATAATCCCAGTCCAGAGCAGTATCGTGCTTGTTGCCTATGCCCCGCAGTCATTGGTTTACCTGTAGAGATGTGGCAGCAGTTAGATACCTTACCTAGTAAAATTAATGAGTTATTACAACGCTTTGGTCAACAAAAAGCCTTAGTTACGGCAGAGTGTGTGGTGCCTTTGGCAACACCTAATCAACAGTTGGCTGTGTGGATAAAGAGTGTTCGCTATGCTTGACCCCGTTTTTGATTATAGTGCACTTCTGCAACATCCTTTTGCCTCATGGCAGTCAGATGAGTTAGATGTCGCACTTTTTACACGTTTTCGGCAATTTGCCTGTAGTCAGCCGTCTCGTCTTGCGGTTGTTTGTGAGCAACAATCTTGGACTTATCAAGAAGTATTAATATTATCGTTGGCTATAGCTGCCCGATTTGAGCCTGAGGATATTGCGCCTATTGCGATATTGTTACCTGCTGATGGGCGTCTAGTGTCTGCCTTTTTGGGTGTTTTGGCGGTGGGCTGTGCCTATGTGCCTTTAGACCCTAATTTTCCTCCTGCACGTAATCGCTTAATTTTAGAACAGGCAGGCATCAAACATATTATTACAGATAATGCGCATAAAGCACTGTTACTGCAAATAACCGATCGGATGATTGTAGTTGATATTGATGCTTTGGAGATGATAGAGCCGCATCATTTGTCAGGCACTGCGGACAGTGACGCGTATATTCTTTATACATCAGGTACTACAGGGCAACCTAAAGGCGTTTATCAGAACCAGCGCGGATTGCTACATGATATCTATCAGTATAGCCATGCCATTCATATCAACCCAAACGATAAGTTGACTTGGTTATATTCCCCCAGCGTTCTTGGGGCAATGCGTGATATTTACGGCGCACTATTAAACGGTGCTACGCTTTACTCCCTGAATGTAAAAAAAATAGGATTGGACGGATTGGCGCAAATGGTTGCCGAGTTTGGCATTACCATTTTCCATGCGATTCCACCTTTATTGCGAGCTTTTTTACACAGCAGACCACAGCATCAATTATTAGCAACCGTGCGTTTAGCCTATGTCAGTGGTGATCGGTTTTTTGCGAAGGATGTTGACGATTTTTATCGTTATTTTCCGCGTACTGCTCTGATATATAACGGTATTGGTTCTACAGAGTGTGCAACCTTATATCGACATTGGTTTTTACAGGCAGCAACCGTATTACATGGTGCGACAGTACCTGTAGGTTATGCCATTCCTGAACGTTATGTACGTTTAGTCGATGTGCAAGGTAATACCGTGTTAGACGGTGAAGTGGGCGAGGTTGAGGTTTGTAGTGCTTTTATCGCCAAAGGTTATTGGCGCAATCCGACATTATCGGCAAATAGTTTTTATGAAAGTCCACAACATCCCCAAATGCGTTGTTTTTTGACAGGTGATTTGGCTCGTATTCAAGCAGATGGTTTGATGGAGTATATTGGCCGTAAAGATGGGCAAGTAAAAATACGTGGTTATCGTGTTGAGTTAGGCGTAGTAGAGGCGGAGTTAAGGCAATTATCAACTATTACCGATGCGAGTGTTTTAATTTTTGATGGTGGATCAGAGCCTGAATTAATTGCTTATTTAGTTGGGCAACCATATAAAGCAGACGAATTACGCCAACAGCTACAAACGAAGCTACCTCCTGCTTCTATACCCACTCAATTTTACTGGCTGGCTGAAATCCCCCGTTTACCTAATTTCAAGACCGATTTGGCAAAGCTAAAGCAGTTAAATCAACACTCATTAAGCACAGAGTTTAACGTTAACGGAGAGCGCGAAGAAAAGAGTCATTTATTGCCTGAGTTAACTTCTTCATCTATGTCTGATAATAAGGCTATATTGACTAAAGATGGCTTGTATGAGTGTTGGAACACAGCATTACGTCGATCAGGAGTGGTTGATGATGACCTAAGTTTTGCCGACTATGGCGGCGACTCGTTAAAAATGCTGACTTTATTGGTTTTGATTGAAGAGGTTTTCCCAAATGTGATACCTGTGCAATTGATACATTATGACATGACGATAAATAGTTTATGGCAATCTTTGCACGCCTTGACGGATTGTTCTCAGGCACAGATACATTTGTTCATTGTTACAGGGCGACAAGGTGTTTTAGCAAATCAATTAGATTTTATGAAGGTTCTTCATCCCAGTATTTGGCTTCATGTGATACCCATGCCAAGTTTAGATATAGACCTAGAGCAAGCGTTGACTATTGCGCAATTCGGTCAATATGTCACTGATTTTATTATGAAAAAAAAACTTGTTGGTGCTATTCATTTACTGGGGCTGTCATTTGGTGCAAGAGTTGTTGCGGAGGCAGCATGCCAATTACGAGCACATGGCATAAAAGTCAGTACTATAATGGCTGGTGATATGGGGCCTTCCTATCAGTATCAAATGAATGAACGTTTTGTCTCTTTATGGACGAACAGGTTTAAGCGTTTTGCTCAACTATTGGGCAACCAAAAGCAATCCGCGTCACGAGGTATTGATGAGGTGTTGATGGCTCGAACGATTAGATATTTGCCCATCAAGTCTATTAAGATTTTCCGCCAATGGATACGTTGGAGCGTTCCCAAGCATCTTTTTGTTATTTACGAAAATATTATCTTATACGAGTTAGTGAGAAAAAAAGTCGTAGGATGGCATCCGCCCTATTTTGATGGTCGGTTAGTGGTTTTTGTTGCTAGTGATGGTATTGCAAAACAGGCGAATCAACCTAAGGATTTAGGTTGGAGCAAGTACGCGAGTAGTGTGCAAGTGATTAATATATCAGGTGGTCATATCGATTATATGAAAGGTGCGGGGCTGGAAACCTTTGTGAGTCATATTAATGGGATTGTTACAACATCCTAAAGTATTTGTCGTTAAAATATGATGATGACACATGCAATTTTTGTCTATTAGCCCTCTTGGATAACTTCGTCTGTTTTTTAATTATCTGATTTTATTGATAAAAATAATTTAACAACCGATGGCACAGCCCTTGCTATTTAGTTTGTACCTTCAATAACTAAAACCGCAAGGATTCCGCCATGATGTTATCAACCCAAAAACTTTCCGCCATTGCCGCCATTGCTTATGTGTTAACGACTGCAGGTTGCAGCTCCACGCCTAGCTCTAAAAGCATCGTCAAAGAACAATTACACATCGAAAAACAACGCCGCGCAGTCGCGCAACAACAAGCCGAAAAAACCATAGATGCCATGCCATCGTGGGCAGCCAACGTGCCACGTCCAGACGGGACGGGTGTTTATGCGCTCGGTATAGCTGAAAGTGACAAAGTCCAAATCGCACTGAAAAAAGCGCAATTACAAGCTGAATATGGCCTAGCAAAACTCTACAACCAAGAGCTTTCAGGTAGCGAACAAGCGATGCAACAAGATGCAGGTGCGAGTTCTTCCAGTAATTACCAAAGCTTAATTCAGTCTTTAGTGAATTATGTTTCCGTCGTTGGGTTTGAGGTGGTTAAAAAAGATGTGAAAGCCGTCAATGGCGAATTTCAGGCCTATATCTTGCTCAAATTACCCTATGCCGAATTCAATAAAGCCCTGCAAAGTAAAAGAAATCAAGCGCAAACGGTTGAAATGAAACAGGCATTTACCGAGCTAGAGCAACGCTTGCAACAGCGTCAATATCAAAAACAAGCGCAAGCGGTACTGTCTATTCAGTAATCTTGGCTATCCAATCATCATTGGGTTAACAGCAAATGAATACCACCTTACGATGGGGCGTGTGCGCTTGGCTTTGTCTGTTGGCGACACAAAGCTGGGCGTGGTCGAAGGATTATCAGACCCAATATCTGTTGGGTGATAATGACAGTCGGCTCAGTGCCAAACAAAACGCCTTGGCGCAAATTCAATTACAAGCCGCGCAAGAGGCAGGCACATATATTCAAGGCAGTACCCGTCTTGTCAATGACCAGTTAGAAGAACGGATTCATCAAGAAAGCGCGGCCGTTGTGACGTTGACGGTGCTGACGGAACGCTTTGAAATGGCTGCGAATGGCCAGCAAAAACTCTACTTAGCGGCAACAGCGAATGTCGATGAATCCATTTTGCAGCAATGGGTGCGTGCCTTGCAAATACAGGCACTGAAAGCGGAGGAAATGCAAAAAATAGTGCAGGATAACGGCCAAATGCGCCAGCAATTAGAAGCGATTGTGCAGCAACGGCAAAGCCAACAGCCGTTATTATCGGTGATTGAGGCGCAACAAAAAAAGTTAGCGGCAGATAATCAAATACTACGCGAGCAACTGCAAACCTTAGCACAACAACGTGCTGTTTCAACAGCAAATACCCACCTTGCCACTATCGTCAATCCTCCGACGACTGTTGCCGATAGTAGTGATGATTGGTTGAGTCGTTTGTTCCAACAATGGCAACAAACACCTGTTCAAACAAAGCTATTAGCTAAAAAATTAAGCGATGATGGCCAGTTTTATGACTTAGCGGTGCAAGTGGATTGGCAGTTAAGTTTAGCGGCTGGCAGTCCATTAGCGGAACTCTGTCAGCGTTGGACGTGTGAGTTAGGTTATGCCTACAAAGCGACGTTTAACGATGCCAATTTAACGCCATTACACCAAAAACTGTTTCGACCCCTGAGTCGTTTGGCACACATGGACGATAAATATGTTAATCACTGGCAGTTATTAACGGTACAGGCTTATCCTCCTAGTAGTTTAAGCGCGAGTGAACAGCAAAATTTGGTGCATTTTTTGGTGAGTCATCCGTTGTCAGTGAGCGCAAACATTGCGTCTCACGCGATTAATTTACCTTTAATTCAATATGATAGTGAGCAAGGCGCATTAGTGATTCGTCTTAAAGGAGATGTCAGTAGTTTTAATACCACGGCCTATGATAGTAGCACGCGAATGGGTGGTTTTATGTGCGCGATGGCGTATAGCAAACGTCCTTGTGTCGGTTATGACACATCGTCGTTGGTATTGCATAAAGTCAGGTTATCGGCAGTCGCGTTAGCGCAATCTTTGGCGTTAAATGCAAGAATCGTCGGTTTTTAATAAGGTTTTTGACCCACCATAATGACGTTATAGCTGTTGTTATCCCATTCTTTGAGCAGGGAATAATCACGCTCTAAAATGGTCACCTTAAAACCTGCGGCAGTCATCAAGGCACGCATTTTCTCAATCGTGATGGCGGTCATCGGGTGATAATCCTGCCAGTTTTGTACGCCCAAAGCATCTGCACGTTGAATAGATACTTGTAACTCCATACTTTCGCCACTGCCGCTATAACGCCAGCCTGAGCGAAAACTAAATTTAGCTTGGTCTTGCTCTAATTGAGTCACCACATCACGCGCAGTAATGCCATTTTTATCAACCATATCAAAAATAAACACACCGCCCACTTTTAAGGCCGCAAAAGCACATTTTAGCGTTTTAGTTAATGCAGCAATAGGATGGCTATAGTGTATGGAATACAAAAAACAACTCATCAAATCAAAACGCGCATCAACAGCAAACGAGGCGAGATCACATAACATCAATGCCGCAGAAGGGCAGCGCAGTGCGGTGGCATTCAGCATGTGTTGGCTGTTATCTAGTCCCGTTACGGTAAAACCTTTGTTGTGCATGAGGCTTAGGTGTTGACCCGTTCCACAAGCCAAATCGAGGTAATTATTGCCACTAGATTCAGCAAAACAGTCAAAAGCACGTTTGGTGAAATCGCATTGCTCGGCATAATTTACGTCATGGCAAAAGCCATCGTAGTAGGCTGAAAGGTCGACGTAAAGATTGCCTGTTGTGGGAGCGTTTGCCATATTTCAACCGATTGATGCGTAAATGACGTGAGGTCGGCAAGTTTCTAGTAAAAGTGGGGGGATGGGAAGTTAAAGAACAATGGAGCTGCATAGCGCAAATACCCAATTGGCTCAGCGTCTACAGCAAAAAATAGCCGCTTATCCACAATTCTTGCGCTAGAGGCCAGCTTATTTACATCGCGCTTGCTAGTCGCCATCCCATCCCCCGATTATACTACGGCTCTTTTTTACACCAAATTCTTGATAACAATGAACAGTACCGCCATTCCTCAAGCCATTAACACCTTTCAAGGGTTAATTTTGGCCTTACAAAATTACTGGGCGCAGCAAGGCTGCGTTATTCTGCAACCATACGATATGGAAATGGGCGCAGGCACGTTTCACACCGCGACTTTCCTCCGCGCCTTAGGGCCCGAAACGTGGAACGCCGCTTATGTGCAGCCGTCGCGTCGTCCTGCCGATGGTCGTTATGGTGAAAACCCCAATCGTTTGCAGCATTATTATCAGTTTCAGGTGGTGCTAAAACCCAATCCTGACAATATCCAAGAGTTATATCTCAACTCCTTAAAGCATATTGGTATTGACCCTTTAGTCCATGATATTCGTTTTGTCGAAGACAACTGGGAATCCCCGACTTTAGGCGCATGGGGTTTGGGGTGGGAAGTGTGGCTCAACGGCATGGAAGTGACACAATTTACCTACTTTCAGCAAGTCGGTGGTGTTGAGTGTTACCCCGTCACAGGCGAAATAACCTACGGTTTAGAGCGTTTGGCGATGTATTTACAAGGCGTGGACTCGGTTTACGATTTAACGTGGACAGACGGCCAGTTTGGTAAAGTCACTTATGGCGATGTCTTTCATCAAAACGAAGTCGAACAATCGACCTTTAACTTTGAACACGCCAACGTAGAAAAGCTCTTTGAATTATTCGATTTTTACGAAAGCGAAGCGCAACGTTTAATGGCCTTAGAAAAACCCTTACCGTTACCTGCTCACGAAATGGTTATTAAAGCGTCACACAGTTTTAACTTATTAGATGCGCGTCGGGCGATTTCGGTGACTGAGCGTCAACGTTACATTTTACGCGTGCGTCAATTAGCACGTTCGGTCGCGCAAAGCTATTTATTGTCCCGCGCTGCCTTAGAATTCCCGATGGCTACCCCTGCATTACGCGATGAAGTGTTAG
>JBKJUH010000413.1:0-6748 GCA_046590075.1 Agitococcus sp. | reverse complement strand
CAGCTTCAAGCTGCCAAACTCGGGCAGTCGAGGTAATTTCTTCGGCATTCTTGCACAGTTGCTTTTTTTACAGGATATTGATTATATTACTAAATTACTCGTAGCGGGAATTGCTGTAAGTTTGGAGGGATTTGCCTTTTAAATGTAAGGACAACGCAGTCAATATATTCCCAGCAAGTAGATTGTGATTGGCATTTTCCTCAGCCATCGCATATACATGACGGTTTAGATATTCATTTTTAAAATACGTAATGAGTTCACCTGCTAAATAGTCCGCTTCACTAACGAAGGTTATTTCTTTAGCAATAGGCATTTTACACTCTCGATATATTTATCACTGTTGTGAATCATACCCCAAGTTTAGGCTTAGCTAATTCGGTGCTTTTGATAATATTTCCCAACAACACTTACTCTTTAGAATTATTTTTACTTGGCAACAATCTTTCATATTCACTTTTAACCACGCCATAACACTCACACACACGTAACTCAAGTTTAGGGCGGTCGATTACCGTAATACGGCCACGAGAGCGAGTCAGTAAACCATCGTTTAGTAATTGAATCATCGTTCTTGTCACGCTTTCACGGCGTACACCCAATAAATTGCTCAATGCTTCTTGCGTAATCAGTAAAGTATGACTATCTAGCCTATCTAAACTCATTAACAGCCATCGGCACATTTGCTGTTCTAAAGAATGGTGCTGGTTGCATACTGCGGTTTGCGAGGTCTGAGCAATTAACGCCTGTGTAAAAAGTAGTGCTAATTGTTGCAGTTTGCCACCCAAAGCAAACTCATGTTTCATTACTGAGCGGCTGAGTCGATAAGCCTGACCGACGCTTTGTACTTCGGTGCTGGAGGGCATGCTATCGCCGCCCATAAAAATAGAAATACCCACTAAACCCTCGTTACCAACGAGTGCCGTTTCGCTGGTGGAGCCATCTTCTAAGGCATACATTAACGAGATAATGCCCGAGATAGGAAAGTGCAGATAATTGACGTGGTCGCCAGATTCGCACACGGTCCAGTTTAAGGGCAATTCAACCAACTGAAGCTCAGGCAAAATGCGTTCATAATCTTCGGCGGGAAGGGCAGCCAGAATGCCGTTTTGTTTAGGATTAGGTGGCGGAGTTACGATTGACTTTTTTAACATATTGGTGCTCCTAAATGTGCAAGCTTAGCCTTGAGTAATCAGAACTTAGGCATTGTTTATGTTGAGCTAAACTGAAACAAGTGCGTTTTCAACCTCACCCCAAACCCTTTACTGAGTGTGAGGACTTGGGCAAAGAAGTGATATCGCATAAGTCCTAATGATATCAACTCGGTTCATAACCCAAATTCGGACTCAACCATTTTTCTGCCTTTAGCATATCCCAAGCTTTACGCGCTGCATAACTCTGCACTTGGTCTTTATCAATTTTACCGACATTAAAATAACAGCTTTGCGCTAAAGAATAATAAAAACCACTCACTGCCGCTGCTGGCCACATGGCAAAATGTTCGGTCAGTGTAATGCCTGTATTTTTCTCGGCCTCCAACATCGCAAACAATGTGCCTTTTTCGCTATGTTCAGGGCAAGCAGGGTAGCCTGGTGCTGGGCGAATGCCGACATACTTTTCTTTAATCAGTGACTCATTATCTAAGGCTTCATCGGGTTGATAACCCCAAAATTCTTTACGCACGCGCTCATGCAAATGCTCGGCAAAGGCTTCGGCTAAACGGTCAGCAAGAGCTTGCACCATAATGGCATTGTAGTCGTCACCTGCGTCACGATAGGCTTTCACGACATCTTCCGCGCCTAAGCCTGTGGTCACGGCAAAGCCGCCAATATAGTCGTGTGCGATGCTGGTTTTAGGGGCAATAAAATCGGCTAAGGAGTAGTTAGGTTTGCCACTGACTTTATCGCTTTGTTGGCGTAAGTGGTGCAAGGTATGAATCACCGTTTGTCGGGATTCATCAGCATACACTTCCACATCATCGTCATTGACCTGAGCGGCTGGCCAAAAACCAATCACGCCATTGGCGGTTAATAACTTCTCGCCAATCAATTTATCAAGCATGGCTTGTGCGTCAGCAAATAAACGCGTGGCTTCTTCACCGACGACATGGTCTTTCAAAATCGCAGGGTATTTACCTGCCAAACTCCAGGTAATAAAAAACGGTGTCCAGTCAATGTACTTGCGGACTTCTTCTAATGGATAATCGGTTAATACTTCTACCCCCAATTTTTTAGGTTTCGGAGGCGTGTAACTATCCCAATCGAAGGTAAATTTTTCGGCTATAGATTGGGCATAACTGAGCTTGGCCGCTTTCGGTTGACGGTTGGCATGACGAATACGGACTTCTTCATATTCGGCTTTACGTTCAGCCAAAAACACAGGTTTCATTTCAGGCGAGAGAAGGGAAGTTGCCACGCCGACTGCGCGTGAAGCATCGGTGACATAAACCACGCCATCATTATGATATTGCGGGTCAATTTTTACGGCAGTATGGGCTTTGGAAGTCGTTGCACCGCCAATCATCAAGGGAATGCTAAAACCTCGGCGTTGCATTTCACGCGCCACATAAACCATCTCGTCCAAACTCGGGGTAATCAAACCCGATAAGCCAATAATATCGACTTTTTCTTTGATGGCGGTATCAAGAATTTTCTCGCACGACACCATCACACCCAAGTCCACAATGTCATAACCGTTACAGCCTAACACCACGCCGACGATGTTTTTGCCAATGTCATGGACATCACCTTTGACAGTGGCCATTAAAATTTTGCCTTTGGTTTGACCCACACTTTTTTCCGCTTCAATATACGGGTTCAGCCATGCCACTGCTTGTTTCATTACTCGTGCTGATTTAACGACTTGCGGCAAAAACATTTTGCCTTCGCCAAATAAATCGCCAACCACGTTCATGCCAGCCATTAACGGCCCTTCAATGACATCTAAGGGGCGCGTAGATTGCAGGCGCGCTTCTTCGGTATCGACTTCAATAAAAGCGGTAATGCCTTTGACGAGGGAATATTCCAGACGTTTAGCAACGGGTTGATTACGCCATTCTAAGTTTTCGGCTTGTTTAACTGCGCCGCCTTCGTGCCGATATTGTTCGGCAACGTCTAGCAAACGCTCTGTACCTTCGGGCGTACGATTGAGGATAACATCTTCAACACGTTCTTTGAGGTCGGCAGGAATATCATCATAAATGGCTAATTGACCTGCGTTGACAATACCCATGGTCATGCCTTGTTTAATGGCATGATATAAAAACACAGCATGAATGGCTTCGCGGACAGGTTCATTACCACGGAAGGAGAACGAGACGTTAGAGACACCGCCTGAAATCATGGCATGGGGTAAGTTTTGTTTAATCCAGCCTGTCGCTTCAATAAAATCAACGGCATAGTTATTGTGTTCTTCAATACCTGTAGCCACGGCAAACACGTTCGGGTCAAAAATAATGTCTTCGGCAGGAAAACCAACATCATCCACCAACACCCGATATGAGCGTTCGCAGATTTCGCGCTTACGGGCCGCAGTATCGGCTTGGCCTTGCTCGTCAAAGGCCATCACAATAACAGCCGCACCGTATTGACGGCACAAACGCGCTTTATGAACGAATTCCTCGTGACCTTCTTTGAGAGAAATAGAGTTGACAACAGGTTTACCTTGTACACACTTCAAACCTGCTTCAATGATTTCCCATTTTGACGAGTCAATCATAATTGGTACGCGGGAAATGTCAGGCTCACAGGCGACCATGTTCAAAAACTTGACCATTGCGCCTTGCGAATCCAACATGCCTTCATCCATGTTGATGTCGATAATCTGCGCGCCGCCTTCCACTTGTTGACGGGCGATATCTAAGGCTTCGGCATAGTTTTGTTCACGAATCAAACGCGCGAATTTTTTTGAGCCAGTGACGTTGGTTCGTTCGCCAACATTGACGAATAACGACTCAGAGGTAATGTTAAACGGTTCTAAACCTGATAAACGACAAGCTGGGGTAATGCTGGGTACTTGGCGCGGTGGCAAATCTTTAACGACATGATAAATAGCGGCAATATGATCAGGTGTTGTGCCACAGCAACCACCGACAATATTGACTAAGCCACTTTCGGCAAATTCTTGTAAAAAAGCGGCGGTTTGTTCGGGGGTTTCGTCGTATTCACCAAAGGCATTGGGCAAGCCTGCGTTCGGGTGGGCACTGACAAAAGTATCGGCTTTTTCACTGATTTCTTTCACGTAAGGGCGCATGGCATCTGCACCCAAAGCACAGTTAAAACCGATACTGAGTAAATTGCCATGACGCACCGAGTTCCAAAAGGCTTCGGCAGTTTGACCAGATAACGTACGGCCAGAGGCATCGGTAATTGTGCCTGAAATCATCACAGGTAAAATGTTGCCCGAACGCTGAAAGTATTCTTGTACGGCAAAAATCGCGGCTTTACAGTTCAGTGTATCGAACACGGTTTCAATCAGAATAATGTCCGCGCCACCTTCTACCAAACCTTCTGTCGCTTGAATATAGTTAGTGACTAACTCATCAAAAGTGACATTCCGAAAAGACGGGTCGTTAACATCAGGCGAAATAGAACACGTACGCGAAGTAGGGCCTAAAACCCCTGCAACAAAACGCGGTTTTTCGGGGGTTTTGGCCGTCCATTCGCTGGCTACTTGTTTCGCTAAACGTGCGGCTTCAACATTCAACTCATACACTAATTCTTCCATGTGGTAATCGGCTTGCGACACCACGGTGGAGTTAAACGAGTTAGTTTCTAAAATATCCGCACCAGCGGCACAATAAGCATCGTGAATGCCTGCAATAATATGCGGTTGCGTCAGTACCAATAAATCGTTGTTGCCTTTAACGTCATGCGGCCAATCGGCAAAACGTGTGCCACGGTAATCTTCTTCTTGCAGCTTGTGCCGTTGAATCATCGTTCCCATCGCGCCGTCAATAATCAGGATGCGTTGTTGTAGGGCAGCTTTAAGAATATCGGTACGAGAAGAAGTCATGGCGTAAACATCAATAGCAAAAATCGAAGGGAGAGCATTTTAGCAAAAATTTAGCCAGCTGTCGCAAAGCCCTTTACCTAGATTACGGTCAAGCATAATATACATGTATAGCAATGATGATATTGAGAGGAAAAATCATGTTAGCCATTCGTTTGCCAGCCGACATAGAAAGTCGTTTAGAAGCCTTAGCCAAAGAAACAGGGCGGACAAAAACGTATTATGCGCGTGAAGCCATTTTACGTTATTTGGAAGATTTAGAGGATGTGTATTTAGCCGAAGCCGTGATTGAGCGAGTAGATGCTGGCCAAGAACAAGTCTTTAGTTTAGAGGAAGTGGAGAAAGAACTTGGTTTGGCACATTAATATTACCGATTCAGCAAAAAAGCAATTACAGAAATTAGACCGTCAAACGGCACAGCGTATTACCAGTTATTTGCGTGACCGTATCATGTTATTAGATAACCCTCGCGCCGTAGGCGGCGCATTACAAGGAAGTCGTTTAGGTGAATTGTGGAAGTATCGTGTCGGTGATTATCGGATTATTGCCCGTATTAAAGACCAAGAGTTAGAGATATTGGTCGTGGAAATTGGCCATCGCCGCGAAGTCTATCGTTAATCTAATCCCGACTATTATAGTAGGATATTATAAAATTCAGGTATAATCACCAAAAGCCAATTATCGACGAGTGAGTTATGAGTAACCTAAACATCAACATTACTGAAACCGCGCAAGCGTATTTACGCGACTTATTAGCTAAACAAAACAGCGAAGGCATTGCCGTGCGTATTTTTGTCGAAAATGCAGGCACACCTAAAGCTGAATGTTGCATGGCCTATTGCACTCAAGGCGAAGAAGTTGCTGATGACCTGCGTTTGGCAATGGATGGTTTTGATGCTTTGATTGAGTTTAAAAGCGCACCCTATTTAGAAGATGCGGTCATTGACTATAATAAAGACCGTTTTGGTGGTCAGTTAACGTTTAAAGCGCCTAAATCTAAAGTGCCACAACTTGGCGAAGGTAGTAGCTTAGAAGAACGCATTAACCATGTTTTATTTAGCGAAATTAACCCAGGTTTAGCCGCGCATAACGGCAATGTCAGCTTGTTAGAAGTCTATGAAGACGAAAAAGACGGCTTAACAGCAGTATTGAAATTTGGTGGCGGTTGCCAAGGTTGTTCAGCAGTAGATATGACCTTAAAACAAGGCGTGGAAACCACACTAAAAGCTAATATTCCAGAGTTACAACGGGTCACCGATAGCACCGACCATTCGCATCGTGAAAATGCTTATTTTAAATAAGATATTTCACCATTCAGCTAATAGCCAAACCCGTTGCTCAACACAACGGGTTTTTTATTGGCGAGGGTAGTCAGCTTCTTCTAAACTGAAATTTATGTTTAGGACATACTCGTATCACAGAAATGTGTAAGTCCTGTATTGTTGTCGCAAAAATAATAATTAACGCCATCTATCGTCGGAATGCCAACACTATGGATACTTCCCTGATTAGCCATACAACGTCTAGCCAACAATCGGACTTGTTTCGTCGATTTTTAACCAACTATTTTGGCGACCTAGATGAGCAAGTATTGGATGAGATTTTTAGTCAATGTCAGTGGTTAGAGCTAGAAGGTGGCGATATTCTGTTTAGCCAAGGTGATGCTGGCGATGCTGCTTATTTCTTGATTTCAGGACGGTTACGCGCCATTCGCACCAGTATTGATGGCAGTAGTCAGGTT
>JBKJUH010000319.1:0-2956 GCA_046590075.1 Agitococcus sp. | reverse complement strand
GGCTTTTTTATGGGTCTTTAGGACTTGCTCTAACAAGACTGGGGTATCGCTTAGGTCTGCCAACTCGCCTTTTAACAGTACATGCCAATCGTCAAACTCATCAAAAATATTTTCTAGTTTGGCTATTAATGCATCTTTTGACTCGCTACAAACCAATGATGCACTGCATTCATCGTGTTTAATATAATAGCTGTCTTTATGAGGCAACCATGCGGCAAAAAATTTAGGCTCGCCATCAAACTCAACCAATTGATACGATTTCATAGCCGCGAGATTGATAAACTCGAAAGTGTCATCATCATTGAGTGCTTCAGTTAACTCCTCCTCGTTGACACAACCCTCTTCATCAACAATATGTTCGCCACAACGAGTAAAAACGAAATCGTCCATTTGTTTAATAAAGTCTTCATCTCCATCAAAAAAGCTCCTCATTTCATGCAGTGGATATTCTCGTGCCGCAGCCACTTCTAAACGTTTATAACTTGCTTCCGCTTCCGCTTTATCGTGATAAATTTTATGAATACTACTGCCTGCAACATAAAATGTTTCGTCGTTATAGCCAAAATGATAACCACGAATAACATAGGTTTTGTCGCTCATACACTAACTCCTTGATTAAAAATAATTTTATGTCTCTGTAGTTTTTCCGCACTTGGCGGTGGCACTAAACCATTATCCATCCACAACTCAAAACGCATGGCATTAAAAAATAGTGAAGGGGCTAACTCAAAGTTGCAAATCATAGGCGGGGTATGAAATACCTTGGGCAAAATAGCATTCATAAACCAACTATTATGTGTCAGCAGTAAGGACTTTAATTGCCCTGTTGCCGCTAAAGGTGAGAGCATTAATTCAGAAATACGCGCATCTTGCACATAGTCCTGATGAAACTGTTCGAGACGACGGCCAAAATCAGGAATATCAATTTCTTCGACTGCGCTCACAAAATCACCGAGTGTCGGAATATATTTATTATGAAAATCTACTAACAAATGGTCACGCTCACACAGGTCTTTGACATCAATCCCTTTACCGTCACTGTTGATTAAGGTGTGACCAAATATCGGCACAACCAAATGTTTCACTGCCCATAAAGTATGCAAGACCCGATGGCGAGAGTCGCTACATAACTCCTTCGTCGAGTCAATAAAGTCGTGAATGGCATAATAATCATCAAGTTGGCCGCCCCAACGCTTTTGGGAAATTCGGCAATGTTGCATAGCATTCATTGTTTGTTCACATTATTTTAATGGGCAGAGGATAACATAAGCCCATGACATTGCCCCATAGTCACAGGCATCTTCAACGTCAGAGATTGTCGTCTTATCCAACAAACCCGAACACACGGTTTATCTGTTATTATTTCCACCAATTTTTTCATAATTTTTTGAATTCAGGTAATTGTTATGACAATGGAAGCGACTTTTAACGCAGGCGAAAGCGAACGCCGCTGGTATCAACAATGGGAAGCCAACGGTTATTTTGCGCCACAAGGCGATGGCGTACCTTACTGCATTATGATTCCGCCGCCGAACGTCACAGGTTCGTTGCACATGGGTCACGCCTTTCAAGACACCATTATGGACGCGCTGATTCGTTATCAACGGATGCAAGGCAAAAAAACCTTATGGCAAGTGGGCACAGACCACGCAGGTATCGCCACACAAATGGTTGTTGAGCGTCAATTAGCCGCACAAGGCTTAAACCGTCACGACTTAGGCCGCGACGAATTCATTAAAAAAGTTTGGGATTGGAAGGCCATTTCAGGCGGCACAATCACCCAACAACTACGACGCATGGGCGCAAGTGTGGACTGGACACGCGAACGCTTTACCATGGACGAAGGCTTGTCGAATGCCGTGCAAGAAGTATTTGTCCGCTTATATGAAGAGGGCTTGATTTATCGCGGTAAACGCTTAGTCAATTGGGATCCCAAACTTCACACTGCTATTTCTGATTTAGAAGTGATTAGTGAAGAAGAAAATAGCTCAATGTGGTATTTCAAATACGTGTTGGAAGATGGTAGTGCCACGTTAATTGTCGCCACCACCCGCCCCGAAACCCTGTTAGGTGATACCGCCGTTGCTGTGCATCCCGAAGACGAACGCTACCAACATTTGATTGGCAAAAACATTCGTTTACCGATTACGGGGCGTTTAGTGCCAATTGTTGCCGATACTTATGTCGATAAAGCCTTTGGTACAGGCTGTGTCAAAATCACCCCTGCCCATGACTTTAATGACTTTCAATTAGGCAAACGTCACGAGCTGCCGTTAATCAATATTTTTGACAAAGATGCCCATGTTTTAGCTAACTTTGAAGTGATGGCGGCAGGGACATTTACACTGTTGGCGACTGAAGTCGCCCCTACAGAATACAGCGGTTTAGAGCGTTTTGTTGCGCGTAAAAAACTGGTGAAACAAGCACAAGCCGAAGGCTGGTTGGAGAAAATCGAACCTTACAAACTGAAAGCCCCACGCGGCGACCGTTCAGGCGTGATTGTTGAGCCGTGGTTGACTGACCAATGGTATGTGTCCGCGAAAGAATTAGCCAAACCTGCGATTGAAGCCGTAGAAGATGGCCGTATTAAGTTTGTGCCTGAGCAATATCAAAATATGTATTTCTCGTGGATGCGTGACATTCAAGATTGGTGTATTTCGCGGCAATTATGGTGGGGACATCGGATTCCTGCTTGGTATGACAGCAACGAAAATGTCTATGTAGGTCGCAACGAAGCCGAAGTACGCGCTAAACATCAATTGGGCGCAGATATCATCCTGAAACAAGATGATGATGTGTTAGACACATGGTTTTCGTCCGCATTGTGGACATTCTCTACTTTAGGCTGGGCAAACATCAATGGGGTGGAAAGTGCGTAATTCTTCGGTTTTGTTTGGCCACCCTAAAGTAGAGAATGTCCACAATGCGGACAAAAACCATGTGTCTAACACATCAT
>JBKJUH010000377.1:0-2906 GCA_046590075.1 Agitococcus sp. | reverse complement strand
ATACTCATGAAAAGAGCAAGGGTAAAGCAAAAGTTCGATTTGTGTTAGGCTTGACGATAAATTTTTCTGTTATTTGGATGCGTTATGGTCAGTGTTGAAGCACGACAATTGTTATTGCACAGTTATCAAGGGGTATTAAGTACCCATTCGCAATATATGGCAGGTTATCCCTTTGGTTCAGTAGTGCCGTTTTGTTTAGATGGCGATGGTCACGTTATTATTTTGATTTCGGAACTGGCGCAACATACCAAAAACTTAAAAGCCGATGGTCATTGCTCATTATTGGTATTAGCGGAAGGGGATGATGTACAAGTTGCCGCTCGTTTAACGCTAATGAGCAATGCCAAGCCTGTGGCAATGGCAGAAGTCGACGCAATCGCCCAACGTTATTATCGCTATTTTCCGCAATCACAAGACTTCCATAACATCCATGATTTTAGTTTTTGGCGTTTAGAGTCAGTGAAGTCGCGATTTATTGGTGGTTTTGGTCGTATTCATTGGGTAGAAGCCAATCACTTGGCCAATCCATTTTTTGGTGACAGTGAAGCCGATATGGTGCAACACATGAATGCAGACCACGCTAATGCTTTACCGTTATACTGTCAACAAGCGAAAATTGTTGTTGCTGATGATGCGGCAATAACGATGGTCGGTATTGATAGTGAAGGCTTTCATCTGCGGGTGGGTGATAAAATTGTTTACATTGCCTTCCCACAGACCGTCCATAGTCCTCAACAAGTTCGCGAAGTATTAGTAGCGATGTTAAAAACTGCGCGTGCAGGAGTTACAAACACATGAGTTTCTTATTTATTGTTCTTTTTATTATTGCTGATATCACCGCCAGTATATGGTTTGGCAAATTAGTTGGTGGCTGGATGTTGTTATTATGGTTTGTCATTGCTGTTATCTTGGGCAGGCAAATAATGAAAGGGGCAACCAAGGTGTTGATGCCTCAATTTCAAGGCGCACAGCAAGGGCAAACACTCGATACCAGTGCCGATTTTTTGGCGGCCATTTGTCAGGCATTAGCAGGGGTGTTGTTTATTATTCCCAGTATGTTGACCGATGTTGCGGCGGTTTTTTTGTTGATGCCACCTGTGCAACGTTTACTCCAAGGTAGAATGCAGAGTGCTTTTGCCGCACGTGGTTCAAATTTTATGATGATGGGCGGTATGGGGCGTTTTGGTCAGGGTCAATCGCCCTTCGGACAATCTTCCCCATTTGGTGATGAGGGACAAATTATTGAGGGTGAAGCAATCGAAATCACGCCTGAACCGAAAATGCGTGTCACCACGCGTGCGGAGTCCGCGCCTAAGCCTAAAGTGCAAACTAGCACCGAAGTTAAGTCAAATATGAAAGTCACTACCCGTCTTGATAAGCCGAATAGTTAAGCTACGGATGGGTTGAGCTACTAAACCCATCAATAATCTATCATTTTTAGATTTCACCCTTGAAGCCGTAAAACAAAGCCCCATTTACCCCTCAGTCCCCATGTGGTGTTAGTGCTAAACAAGCCGCCACATGACATAAACTCGCAACTAAACAATGTAATTTAGGAGAAAAAACTATGAATATTCGTCCTCTACATGACCGTGTCGTCATTCGTCGCGAAGAACAAGAAACCAAAACATCGGGTGGCATTATTTTGGCAGGTACGGCTGCTGAAAAACCATCACAAGGTGTGGTTTTAGCAGTTGGCAATGGTCAAGTGACTGATTCTGGCGAAGTTCGCGCCTTAGATGTCAAGGTTGGCGACAAAGTATTGTTTGGTCAATACGCAGGCACTACCGTTAAAGTTGACGGTGAAGAATTATTGATTATGAAAGAAACCGACATTCTCGGTGTTTTAGAAGGCTAATGGCTAATTATTGTCTGGGTTGCTTAGTGTCCGCGAAATAAAAGCAGAACAGTAGCAACAAAGAAAAACCTATTTTTGCACAGTTTGAGATTACATATCATGGCAGCTAAAGACGTAAAATTCGGTGACTCCGCTCGTCAAAAAATGATTAATGGCGTGAATATTTTGGCAGATGCCGTCAAAGTTACTTTAGGCCCTAAAGGTCGTAACGTCGTCATTGACAAAGCCTTTGGCGCACCGCACATCACTAAAGATGGCGTATCTGTGGCTAAAGAAATCGAATTAAAAGACAAATTCGAAAACATGGGTGCACAGTTAGTCAAAGAAGTGGCTTCCAAAACCGCAGATGTGGCAGGTGATGGCACGACAACGGCAACGGTATTGGCACAATCCATTCTTAATGAAGGCTTAAAAGCCGTGGCTGCGGGCATGAA
Source organism: Agitococcus sp. (assembly GCA_046590075.1). Lineage (GTDB taxonomy): Bacteria > Pseudomonadota > Gammaproteobacteria > Pseudomonadales > Moraxellaceae > Agitococcus. The sequence goes on along the minus strand of JBKJUH010000377.1, from coordinate 614 downwards.
TCCCATGGATTTAAAACGCGGTATTGATAAAGCCGTTCGTGCTGCTGTGTTGGCGATTAAAGAAATTTCTGCACCGTGTACAGACAGCAAAGCCATCGCTCAAGTCGGTTCGATTTCTGCTAACTCCGACACCACTATTGGTGACTTAATTGCCCAAGCTATGGATAAAGTCGGCAAAGAAGGCGTTATCACTGTTGAAGAAGGCTCAGGCTTTGAAGATACTTTAGAAGTCGTTGAAGGTATGCAGTTTGATCGTGGCTATATCAGCCCGTACTTCATCAACAAACAAGACACGATGACGGCTGAATTAGAAAGCCCGTACATTTTGTTGGTTGATAAAAAAATCTCCAATATTCGTGACATGATTCCCGTTTTGGAAGGTGTAGCGAAGTCTGGCAAACCGTTATTGTTAATCGCTGAAGATGTCGAAGGCGAAGCCTTAGCAACCTTAGTTGTTAACACCATGCGTGGCATTGTGAAAGTCTGTGCCGTTAAAGCACCGGGTTTTGGTGACCGTCGTAAAGCGATGTTGCAAGATATTGCTACCTTAACTGGCGGCCAAGTGATTGCTGAAGAAGTGGGCATGAGCCTAGAAAAAGCAACATTGGCTGAAT
>JBKJUH010000308.1:0-2768 GCA_046590075.1 Agitococcus sp. | reverse complement strand
TAGCAGAATACATTTGCGCGACTTTGTTTTCACGAATCAAGTTACGAATCGCAGGTGTGCCGATCATGATTTCATGCACCGCGACACGGCCACCGCCATTCTTTTTTAGCAAACTTTGCGAGATAACTGCTTGTAAGGACTCAGATAACATCGAACGTACCATTTCTTTTTCTTCAGCAGGAAACACGTCAATCACACGGTCAATGGTTTTGGCGGCAGAGGTGGTGTGGAGGGTACCAAACACTAAATGGCCTGTTTCGGCAGCGGTTAACGCCAAACGAATGGTTTCAAGGTCGCGCATTTCCCCGACCAAAATAATATCGGGGTCTTCCCGCAAGGCCGAACGTAAGGCTTCATTAAAACCACGGGTGTCACGGTGAACTTCACGTTGATTAATCAAGCATTTTTTGGATTGATGCACAAATTCGATGGGGTCTTCAACCGTCAAAATATGGTCAAAACGGCTGCCGTTAATATGGTCAATGATGGCGGCGAGGGTGGTGGATTTGCCCGAACCTGTTGGCCCTGTGACTAAAACAATGCCGCGCGGATATTCACTGATGTCTTTGAAGACTTTGCCCATGCCTAAATCGTCCATGGTTAAGACTTTAGAGGGAATGGTACGAAACACTGCGCCTGCGCCCCGATTTTGGTTAAAGGCATTAACACGAAAACGCGCTACACCAGGAATTTCAAAAGAAAAGTCGGTTTCCCAAAATTCTTCATAATCACGACGTTGTTTGTCGTTCATAATGTCATAGACCAAGCGGTGAACATCTTTGTGTTCCATCGCAGGTAAATTAATACGGCGTACTTCACCATCCACCCGAATCATCGGTGGCAAACCTGCCGATAAATGTAAGTCGGATGCGCCATTTTTAGCAGAGAAGGCTAATAATTCGGTAATATCCATGTGTCACTCCCAAGTCGTTATAAAATTTTTGGTTTATTAGTATTGATGATGAGCAGGTTTACAAAACGTGATTTTGTTATTAACACAATCATGGTTCATGGTGTTGATAGTAACTGAAAACTTTCCGTGAGATATAGGAAGAATGCAAGACATTTCACATCATTTGCAAGTCGTACGGAATCGTATGGACGTTGCGACTACACAAGCGGGTCGGCAAGCCTCAGCAGTGCAATTAGTAGCGGTGAGCAAACACATGCCTGTGGAGGCCATTATCGCGGCTTATGAGGCAGAACAACGGCATTTTGCTGAAAACTATGTCCAAGAAGCACTGGAGAAAATGACGCTTTTAGCACATTTGCCGATAACTTGGCATTTAATTGGTGCCTTACAGAGTAATAAAACCGCGGTGGTTGCCAGTCATTTTGCTTGGGTGCATAGTGTTGACCGCTTAAAAATAGCGCAGCGTTTATCTGCGCAACGTCCTGTGGATTTGCCGCCGTTAAATATCTGTATTCAAGTCAATATTGATGATGAACACAGTAAGGCAGGATGTGCGATGAGTGACGTTGAGGAACTGGTCAAAGCGAGCTTGAGTTTGCCTAATATCGTGTTACGCGGCTTGATGATTATACCGCAAACAGGCAACGAAGCGGCATTTCAACAGTTGGCCGAGCTTCGGCAACAGTTACTGACGACAATTTCTGCGCTGGATGCCACGCAGTTTGATACACTGTCGATGGGTATGTCTGCCGATATGGAATCCGCTATTGGTGCAGGCAGTACCATAGTGCGCGTAGGGACGGCGATTTTTGGTCAACGTAAGTAATAATTTTGAGTAATGAATAGATGACGATAACCATTGGTTTTATTGGTGCAGGCAATATGGCCTCAGCCTTGGTGGGCGGTTTGTTAGCGCGTGGCCATCAAGCACAAAATTTTGCCTTAGCCGATGCCTATCCCGCACAATTAGCCCATTTTCACGAGCAAGGACTTTTTACAACCGCAAATAATGCCGATATTTTTGCGCGTGCCGACGTCATTGTCTTGGCGGTCAAACCCCAAGTGTTATGTGAGGTACTTAAACCCTTAGCAGCAATGGCACAAGGCAAAAAGCCGTTAATTATCTCTATTGCCGCAGGTATTCCCATTGCCAGTATTGACCGTTGGTTAGGTGGCAATATGGCTATTGTTCGTGCCATGCCCAATACCCCCGCCTTAGTGCAAACAGGCGCAACGGGGCTGTACGCTAATACTGTCGTTACCGCTGAGCAACGTCAGCAAGCCGAAATGATTCTAAATGCCGTTGGTTTAACGCTATGGCTAGAAAATGAAGCATTGATTGATAGTGTCACTGCGGTATCTGGTTCGGGGCCTGCCTACTTTTTTTATGTCATGGAAGCGATGATAGTCGCAGGTTGTGAGTTGGGTTTAGACGAAAAAACCGCGCGCGCATTAACCTTGCAAACGGCGTTAGGCGCAGCACAAATGGCGATTACCGCCGATGTCAGTCCTGCCGAGTTACGTCGTCGTGTCACCTCTAAAGGGGGCACTACCGAAAGAGCCATTGCTACCTTTGATGAAGCTGAATTAACCGCTGTTTTTAGTCGGGCTTTAGCGGCGTGTGCGGCCAAAGGGCAAGAGTTAGCGCAAGTTTTAGGTCAACAGGAGTAAGTAGTAATGGGTGCGATGAGTCAAATTCTCAATTTACTGTTGAGTACGTTTTTTAGTTTGTGTATTGGCGTGTTATGGATACGGTTTTTATTACAATTAGTACAAGCAGATTTTTATAACCCCATCGCACAAATCATCGTCAAAGTGACCTCGCCGATGTTGGATCCGCTACGTCAACTGTTAC
>JBKJUH010000206.1:0-5652 GCA_046590075.1 Agitococcus sp. | reverse complement strand
CCATGCTGTCTTTCCACCTAGCTTGAGTTTATTACTACTGGCAGGGTTAATTGCAGGTGTTGGTTATGTTTTAGCAGAATTGCCTAACTCATATATGAAGCGCAGATTAGGCATTGCCGCTGGCGCAACCCCTGACAAAAATCGCTGGTTATTTACCGCCCTCGACCAAATAGATTCGGGCGTTGGTGTTGCTGTCGCTTATGGTTTATTTTTAGACTTGCCGTTATTAACCGTTTTTTTATGTGCTATCACTTTTCCATTGACGGCTTTAGCGGTCAAACGCTTGTTATTTATGGCGAAGTTAAAAAAATCAGCGACTTAAAAAGGAAAGGCGGTTAAGTCCTCTCTCCCTATTAAGGGAGAGAGTTAGAGAGAGGGTGAAAGTCATCAACTCAAGCCGTTTGCTTGGCAGGCTTTTTACCTTTATCACGCAATACCGCTCGACGGCCACCTTGAGGTTCAACTTCATCGTACAAATGCAAAGAAACTGTGGCTTGATCTAATAACATGCCAAACGGGCTATCAAACGGTTGGTCATCGTTTAGAGCTTCCCAAATCCGACCATGAATCCACGGATGCGCTTGAATAGATACCGTTAATTCTGCTGCTTTTTTACCGCGTTTATCGAGCCAATCTTGCAGAATATCGTGCATTTTTTCCCGTTTTTCTTTGAACTCTTCATAATCATCACAAGAGAACTGGATGTTATAGCTGTATTTTTTGAAGAAAAAATTACCACCAACGACTTCATCTGCCTGAAAAAATGCTTGGTAAGTCGATTTTTGTGGCTCATCTTCTAAAGAAAAATTAATGCTCGGGCGATCATAAGCCGACACCGAAGGCGTAGGTATCGCCATCGTCGGCTTAGTTGACGTTGATGAAGAAACAATTGCTTGCGGTTGTTGATGGACAGGTGCTTTTAATAAGGCATCAATCGCTGTCATCACTTCAAGGCCATTCTGGAAGCGATTTTTAACTTCTTTAGCTAATAACTTCGTGAGTAATGGCTGATAACGCCGCAAATGCTCAGGCAATGGCGGTACGGGTTCTTGGCAATGTTTAATGGCTAAACTGATGGTATCACCCGCACTAAAGGGTGGTTTACCTGTCAGCATTTCATACAACATCACCCCTAAGCTATACAAATCTGCACGGCCATCTACTTTCATGCCGCGCGCTTGCTCTGGACTCATGTATTTAGGTGTACCCACTGTCGAGCCAATTTGCGTTAGATTACTCTCTGCCTGCATATTACGCGCAATACCAAAGTCGGTGAGAATGGCATCGTTATTATGGGCACGAAATAACACATTATCGGGCTTGATGTCGCGGTGAACGACCCCTTTGGAGTGCGCCAAGCCTAAGGCATCCGCTAGCTCTTTGGTGATTTTTAACGATTCAGGCGGGGTTAAATCTAAACGGTCGATTTTATCGCTTAAATCGCCACCTGTATGATACTCCATCGCTAAATAATAATAATTATTAAACGAGCCGACATCATACACCGTGACAATATGCGGATGCGATAATGAAGCGACCATTTTAGCTTCACTGCCAAAACGGTCGGCAAATCCTGGTTCGGCGGCTAAATGCGGAGCCATCACTTTTAAAGCAACTTCACGACCAAAAGACTCTTGAATAGCTAAATAGACAGTCGCCATGCCGCCTTTGCCAATCTCTCGTATAACTGTGTAGCCGGGTATTTGAATACTCATCATTAAAAATAAATCGCCTAATAACTCGTCATGCCGCTATCAAACTATCCGAGTTGTGCGGTATGACGTTTTGCTGTTTGTAAGTGAATGACGTTTGCACGCCGCTGTTCTTCAACTGTTTGTTGTTGTTTGCTTAAACTCTGTAGGCATTGGTCTAATGTTTGGCCAATACGGGCATGGGTTTGAATCATGGAGATTTTTGGCCATGTAATACGTTCACCCTGAATTCTAAACCAACGTAGCATATCATCAGTCGGGTTTTGTAACATACAGGCGTAATGTCGCCAAGTATATTTGGCAACAATTGTCACATCACCATAATAACGCTGGCCAATAATGCTATAACCGTGATCCATCAACTGTCTAATGGTTTCTATACTGGTGCGTTCGCGCATAAAATCGAACACGCCCATGCCGATCATTTGCAACTGAGCACGTGCCACTTTTTTCGGCCAAGAAACCAATTTACCTTTTTCTAAACGCTGTTTGTCTGTTTGCATAAACGGTACAATATGCGGATTAACTTGGCTAGCAATAAAGTAATTAATATTAAATAAGCGTGATAAACGCTGACGAGGAAAATCACTGCGCACCGAACCATCTACCCATTGCTGTGCAGGCATATACGGGTGATATTCGCCATGATTATTTTTAGTCGTTAATGTCACTGCTGGAAACAATATAGGAACAGCGCAAGACGCTAAAGCCGCACTCCAAACTAATAAATAGGGCGACGTTAACTCATTCATTAAACGTGTTTTGTGGTCTTGTACTGGCGAGACTGTGACATTAATATGGCGACCCGTTTTTGCAAATGCTTCTTCAAAGGTATATTCGCCAATGTTATTACGGACAAAATGCTCAAGTTGTTTTTGCTCGGCAAAACCCTGACCTAACAAACCTTCAGTCAATTTTTTCCATGTCCACGCATGGTGATAAAAGTCTTCGCCTTCATACATTTTTACTAATTCTGCATCATTATGCGTACCTAACATTCCCGTCACTAAAGACCCCGCGCTTGAGCCAGAAACGACTTTGGGCAATAAGTTACGTTCGTGTAAGGCTTTGCAGACACCGATATGAAATAAACCTAATGTCGCACCACCCGACAGCATTAGGGCAGGTTGACCATAACTGTGAAAAGTATCTTCAAAAAAACGCTTCTTTTGCTCAATGGTTAAAAAATCAATGTCGGTATCGCATAAATATTTCAACGCCAAACAGACTTGGTCAATATAGTCTTCTATCAGTCGTTTTGTGCCAACATGGGCATAGGTATACAGTAAGGGATTACCAATATTGCCAATATCGTGATACAAGCCTTCGCGTAAGGCGCGCATCAGTTGTCTGTGGTCTTTTTGGCGCATCAATTGCCGCAATTGCATTAGTCGGTCACGAATTAAGTCATGGTTGTAATGTTCAGAAGCGTTATCTAATTTCCACAAATCTAAGCCACTCACCCTATCTAATTCTAAAGCAATTTCTTTCCACTCTTCGTAGCTATTGGCTTCATCTAAGGCTTGACGCAATAAGGATATTTTATTAGTTAACAACATAAACCTGACTCCGAGCAGTAAAAACATGGCACATTGATGTCTATTACGAATGACAGCAATTTAGTCTCTTAGCAGAAAATACAATACGACCATACAATATCTAATCTATAACATAAAAGGAATGATGATATAGCGAAGATGTCCAATAATGATCGGGCTTTTTAGCCCACTCGTCCAAAGTGAGTCACAGTTCACATATTGGCGATGACTACCGACCTTGAACAGTCAAAAGTAACATTGTCGATAACTGCTCACACCGCATCAAAAAACAAAAAAGGCAAAAATAATTTGCCTTTTTTGGTTGTCAACACCATGAGGGATGTCGTTTTTGCATCCCAACACTTCTGCTAATCAATCATCCATATGCTCAATCACCGCATCGCCAAACTCAGAGCAACGCAATAACGTTGCTTCTGGCATTAAACGCTCGAAGTCATAAGTCACCGTTTTGGCATTAATTGAGCCTTGCATACCAGCAATAATTAAATCAGCCGCTTCTGTCCAACCCATATGACGCAACATCATTTCGGCAGATAAAATAATTGAACCTGGGTTCACTTTATCCTGACCTGCATATTTTGGCGCAGTGCCGTGTGTGGCTTCAAACATGGCAATTGCCCCACCTAAGTTTGCACCTGGTGCAATGCCAATACCGCCGACTTCTGCTGCCAAAGCATCAGAAATATAGTCGCCATTCAGGTTTAGTGTGGCAATGACGGAATAATCGGCAGGACGCATTAAAATTTGCTGTAAGAAAGCATCCGCAATGACATCTTTGATAATAATATCTTTGCCTGTTCTTGGATTTTTGAACTTCATCCACGGGCCGCCATCAATCAGTTCTGCACCAAAACGCTCGGCGGCTAATTCATAACCCCAGTCACGGAATGCACCTTCGGTGTATTTCATGATGTTGCCTTTGTGAACTAAAGTTACCGATGGTTTGTCGGTATCAATCGCAAACTGGATAGCTTTGCGAACCAAACGCTGCGTACCTTCTTTAGAAACGGGTTTAATACCAATACCACACGTTTCTGGGAAACGGATTTTGGTAACGCCCATTTCTTCACGCAAAAACTTGATGACTTTTAAGCCTTCGGGACTATCTGCTTTCCACTCAATACCCGCGTAAATATCTTCGGAGTTTTCACGATAGATCGTCATGTCAGTGAGTTCAGGATGGCACACTGGGCTAGGCACACCTTGAAACCAACGAACTGGGCGCACACAAACGTACAAATCTAATTCTTGACGTAACGCAACGTTTAATGAGCGCATACCGCCACCCACAGGCGTGGTTAATGGCCCTTTAATGCTCACGACGTACTCGCGTAAGGCTTCTAATGCTTCTTCTGGCATATAATTGTTATTCGGATATAAACGTGAGGCTTTTTCGCCACAATACACTTCCATCCACGAAATAGCGCGCTTAGTACCATAGGCTTTAGTAACGGCAGCATCCACTACTTTCAGCATCACAGGTGTAATATCAACACCAATGCCGTCGCCTTCAATGTAGGCAACAATTGGATAATTGGGAACGTTCAGTGACAGGTCAGCGTTTACGGTAATTTTGTCGCCATCGGCTGGAACCACAATCTTTTGGTAACCCATTGTGAAGGTACTCCGTTGTTATGTTTGAATGAAAAATAATAGGTTGAGAACTGTGTTTTGTTTAAATCAGTTCTTTGCTTGGCACGCGGTAGCGTCTAAGCCATAGTGTCATGTTAATCGTTATTGCAGCAAAATTAACGGCCAAATCCATTTTTATAATAAATATCACCATAAAATAAAGTGATATTGTTTGAGTCTAAGTCTATGAGTCGTTTGATTTTATTTAATAAACCCTATGGCGTGTTATGTCAATTTCGGCGAACCGATGACAAACCCACGCTGGCAGATTTTTTTACTGACCCAACGATTCATCCGTGTGGCCGACTCGACCACGACTCTGAAGGTTTACTCTTATTAACCGATGATGGCAAGCTTAATTCACGCATTACCGAGCCAAAATTTAAGTTAGCTAAAACCTATTGGGCACAGGTTGACCATGCCATTACTGATGAAGCACTACTGCAATTACAACGAGGGGTAATGCTAAACGATGGCATAACACGTCCTGCACTGGCTCGCCAACTGTTTGACCCAGCGTTATGGCCGCGTACGCCGCCCATTCGTTACCGTGCGAGCATTCCTACGAGCTGGGTGGAGTTAGTGATTAGCGAGGGGCGAAATCGGCAGGTTCGACGTATGACCGCAGCGGTGGGTTTTCCGACTTTACGCTTAGTGAGGGTTAAAATTGGTGACTGGTCGGTGGAAGGTTTAGGATTGGGGGAATGGCGAGAGATTCGGGTTTAGGCACTTAGCTGCTTAGGACTTAC
>JBKJUH010000108.1:0-3792 GCA_046590075.1 Agitococcus sp. | reverse complement strand
TGCTGCTCAAGCCATTGGTGGTGATATTCATCTGTTAGTGGCTGGCAGTAATTGCCAAGCCGCTGCCACTGCTGCCGCGCAAATTGCAGGTGTGAGCAAAGTATTAGTGGCCGATAACGCCGCTTATGCGCATCAATTAGCTGAAAATGTCAGCTTGTTGGTTGCTGATTTGGGTAAGGCTTATAGCCATATTTTGGCACCAGCAACAACAAATGGCAAAAACTTTACACCGCGTGTTGCCGCTTTGTTGGACGTTGCCCAAATTTCTGAAATCTCGAAAGTGATAAGTGCGGATACGTTTGAACGTCCTATTTATGCAGGTAATGCTATTGCCACGGTTCAAGCTTTAGATGCTATCAAAGTATTGACTGTTCGTGCGACGGGCTTTGACCCCGTTGCGGCAACAGGTGGATCTGCTGCCATTGAAGCCGTTGCTACGGTCAGTGATGCGGGTACATCGGTGTTTGTGGCTGAAGAATTGGCTAAATCTGACCGTCCAGAATTAACAGCAGCTAAAATTGTGGTGTCGGGTGGTCGTGGTATGGGCAATGGCGATAACTTTAAAATCCTTTACAGCTTGGCGGATAAATTGGGTGCTGCGGTTGGTGCGTCGCGTGCGGCGGTTGACGCGGGTTTTGTGCCCAACGATATGCAAGTGGGTCAAACAGGTAAAATTGTTGCCCCCCAATTGTATGTCGCTGTCGGTATCTCGGGTGCTATCCAGCACTTAGCAGGTATGAAAGACTCTAAAGTCATTGTTGCCATTAACAAAGACGCAGAAGCGCCGATTTTCCAAGTAGCTGACTACGGTATTGTCGGTGACTTGTTTGACTTAGTGCCTCAGTTAGAAAAATTAGTCTAACCACTAATTTGCCCCAAAAAGCCCTAGCATTTGCTGGGGCTTTTTGTTGGTTGTTGTCTTTTGGTATTTTCGGATTGCAGGCTAATCTAAACGAGTGTTTTTATGTCCATATCCGCGTATATCGCCCATCTTGCTATTTATCCCTTAAAGTCAACGGCAGGCATTGCCCTGTCACAGGCCGAATTAACACCGCTCGGATTGCAATGGGATAGACGTTGGTTGTTGGTCGATGAGGCAGGCAAATTTGTCACTCAACGTCAGTATGCAAAAATGGCGTTAATCCATAGCCAAGTGATTGATGAGGTATTACATCTCAGCGCACCAAATATGTCGCCATTAGTAGCTACTCCTCATTATCCTCAAGCAGTTAATGTCAGCATTTGGCAGGATACTATGTTGGCGTTGACAGTCAGTGCCACTGCCGACAATTGGTTTAGTGCCTATTTAGGCTTTGCCGTGCGCTTAGTGTTTTTTCCACCACACGGCCAACGCCAAGTTGATAGCGCGTGGGCAGGTGAAGGGCATCAAACCGCTTTTTCTGATGGTTTTCCCATTCTAGTCATTAGCCAAGCCAGTTTTGATGAGTTAAGTCAGCATTGGCGACAAACGATTGATTGGCGGCGTTTTCGGCCCAATATCGTCATTGCGGGTGATTTTCCTGCCTATTGGGAAGACCAATGCCGAGGCATCAAAATCGGTGATACTGAGTTGACGTTGGTCAAGCCGTGTTCACGTTGTATCATTCCCTCCATTCATCCTGATACGGCAGAAAAAGACAGTAGCTTATTAAAAGTGCTGCAACAACATCGGCGGCGCGAAGACGGAAAAACCTATTTAGGACAAAATGCCATTATTCAACAAGCATCAACAGGCTCAGTGCTAAAAGTAGGCAATAAGGTCGAGTTTTTGCGTTAAAACAGTCGATTGATGGTTGTCAATGTTGCTGGTTTTCTACTACTGTAGGCAGATAAAGAAAACATCCTGACACTAAGGCACAATAAGAATGATTATTCACTATTTTTTTGATTTTGATACGGGACAAGAACTGAAGTTTGCCGTTGATTTAGAGCGCAAGTTTAATTTTAAGCAAGACGTGTCGACTGCTGCCGATTGGACAAAATTAGATAATAATCAATGCCAAAACTGTCCCTTAAAAAAAACGGAATTTAGTCATTGCCCTGCGGCTTTAGACTTGGACAAAGTGATGGCCGACTTTCAAACAACATCGGCCTCAACCAAAGTAAATGTACGTGTTGTCACGCCTGAACGCGAGTATTCCAAACGTGTCACTTTAGAAGAAGGGGTACGTGCGTTAATGGGCTTGATAATGGCCACCAGTGCTTGCCCTATCTTTAATACCTTACGTCCGAGTGCTCGTCATCATTTGCCGTTTGCCAGTCGTGAGGAGTTTATTCTTCGCTCGGCTTCTTTGTATTTAATGCATCAATATTTAATCGCCAGTGAAGGCGGTGAACCTGATTGGGAGTTAAAGGGCTTAATTAAAACCAATGAGCAGTTACAATTGGTGAATCATGCTTTTTGGCAACGAACGATGACCGCTTTTCAAAGTGATGCTAACTCCAAAGCGTTATTAAGTTTCTTTACTATGTCTTCTAGTGTGTCAGCATCGTTGCCAAGTCAAGTTAGCAAAATGAAAAGTGTGTTTTTTATGTAGTTAAGCTGAGTTTGGTTTGATTTTTCGCTATCCCTCTGTTTTTATTAAGGTATGATGAGTAGCAATGAACTATTCCCCTACCTAGAACGCTATACATCGCTAAAAAGATGTATAGATACCTATGCTCAAGAGGGGACTAAATGGCTATTTGGGTTATTCTTATCCCGAATTCAGCTTACATATGATAAACAAGGGGTCGTCTAGAATCCCCTATAACAATAATAGATATTCTGCCGAGTAATTTACCATGATTGTCCAATACTTTTTTTCGTTTGATGATGGTTTAGACCTGAGTTATGACATTCATGTTAATCGTCGTTTTAGTATTCATGCCGATTATAGTGCCGCGCCCGAATGGACAAGATTAACCAATAATCAATGTAAAAATTGTCCCTTAGATAAGAAGGTATATAGCCATTGTCCTGCCGCCTTAGACCTTGATAAAGTGATTCGCGATTTACAAAAAATTTCCGCCTTAACCAAAGTCAATGTGCGGGTTTTAACCGCCGAAAGAGAGTACCTTAAGCGCGTAACCTTAGAGGAAGGGGTGCGTGGTTTGATGGGCTTAATTATGGCCACCAGTGCTTGCCCTGTTTTTTGTGACCTAAAACCCAATGCCCGTACCCATTTGCCATTTGCTAGTCGTGAGGAGTCGATTCTACGGTTGGCATCGGTGTATTTAATGAAACAGTATTTTGTCTTTCGTGAAGGCGGCACGCCCGATTGGGAGCTAAAAGGGGTGATTAAAGAACACGCCGAATTACAGTTAGTGAATCATGCGTTTTGGCAACGAGTGATGGCGGCTTTTAATAGTGATGCAAACTCTAAAGCCTTGTTGAGTTTTTTTACCGTGTCCGCGAGTATTTCCACTTCCTTAGATAGCCAATTGGCAAAAATGAAAAACGTCTTTTTTACCAGTGTTGAATAAATTTTATGATTAGTTTTTGGTGGATTTTATTGTTGGTTATTGCTTTTGTTGGCGGCCAAATGATGATGTTAAAACCGAGTCGTCGTCAACAAGCCGAGCTGTTATTACGCAATACCGCCAAAAAACTGAACATTCAACCACATTTAGTGCCACCCCCCAAATGGCTCAAAACCGATAGCAAACACTTTATTGCCTGTTATAACGTCATTATTCCGACCGCTAAAATGGGGTATTGGCGTGCGGAAAAACAAGCCGATAATTCATGGCAATCTCAGGAATGGGTTGTTTGCTAATAAAGTCATCTCCTGCAACCGTTTGCCATGAATT
>JBKJUH010000021.1:0-2961 GCA_046590075.1 Agitococcus sp. | reverse complement strand
ATCACCGCAACCAACGATTTTGCTCTGTTGGCAGGTTGTGACTTAGTGATTGAAGCGGTATTTGAAAGCCGTGAAATTAAAGCCGAAGTCACGAAAAAAGTCGAAGCCGTTTGTGGCGCAGAATTGGTATTTGCTTCCAATACATCAACTTTACCTATTACAGGTTTAGCGACAGCATCACAACATCCACAAAACTTTATCGGCCTGCACTTCTTCTCGCCTGTCGATAAAATGCCGTTAGTTGAAATCATCTGTGGCGAAAAAACCAACGATGAAACTTTAGCAAAAGCCTTTGATTATGTTCTGCAAATTAAGAAAACGCCGATTGTCGTTAATGATAGTCGTGGTTTCTTTACTTCGCGTGTATTTGGGACTTTCTGTATGGAAGGTGTCAATATGTTGGCCGAAGGTTATAGCCCTGTGTCCATTGAACAAGCAGCCGCGCAAGCAGGTATGCCTGTAGGGCCTTTGGCTATTCTGGATGAGGTTAACTTGGAGTTGACGCGCAAGGTACGTAAACAAACACAAATTGACTTGGCTGCCGAAGCTAAGTCATTGCCGACTGAACCCGCGTTTGCCCTAATCGACCAAATGTGTGACGACTTTAAGCGTGCAGGCAAAAAAGACGGTGCAGGTTTTTACGAATATCCAGCGGATGGTAAAAAACGTGTCTGGTCAGGTTTGTTTGAGCATTTTGTCACCGATGACAAAAAACAAGCGACACCCGAACAGTTTGCCGAGTTACAACAACGTTTATTGTTCCGTCAGTCGATAGAAGCATCGCGTTGTTATGCCGAAGGCGTGTTACGTTCAGTGGCCGATGCTAACATTGGTTCTATCTTTGGTATTGGCATGGCGCCGTGGACAGGTGGTCAATTGCAGTATATTAACTATATTGGCTTGCCTGAGTTTGTCGCCCGTGCCGACCAGTTAGCCGCGAAGTTTGGTGAGCGTTTTACACCACCACAATTGTTGCGAGATATGGCAGCGAAAGGTGAAACTTTCCAATAAGCTGATTTGACCAAATGTTATGATCAAGGGCGAACTCAGGTTCGCCCTTTTTTATTGTGCTTTTAAGGATATTCGCGATATGTTGCATAGTTTGGTGCGTTGGTTATTAATTGGCAGTGTCGTGTTATTCGCCTATAGCTTTTGGCATAGAAATGACTTGCCCGAATCTACGCAATTAAGCTCACAACTCGCGCAATCACCCATGCAAACTAAAGTCAATCTTCCTGCCGTTATTAAAGAAGTAGGGGGTATTAGTTATCGCATCCAACCGCTTTATCAATATGAATTATACGGCTTAGTGGTAAGCCAGCACGATGCCACGTCATGGCAAGATTATTTGCACCAACAATGGAATGATAAACTCAATATTCGTGATCTTTGTGTGTTGTGGGGCAATAATGCCCATAGTGGTGTCTATCAAGAAATACAGTTTTGGAGTGGACAATTTACCTGTAATTTTTCGACGCGCTCAACACCTGCGTTTCAAGCGTTTGACCAAACAGCTATCTCAAATAATCACTTATTAACCGCAAGTCCAGAATTAATCAAAAAAGTGGCCAGTATTCGTATTGGCGATAGCATTCATGTACGCGGTTATTTAGCGAGTTATAGCCATAATGAGGGTTTTGCCTTTCAACGAGGTACTAGCACAACACGCTCCGATACGGGCAATGGCGCCTGCGAAACCATTTATTTAGACGATTTAACGGTGATACAACGCTCACCCGTGCCGTTTCGTTTATTGATGTGGGTGGCGGTGCTTGCTTTTATGATCAGTGTTTTAGCGTGGCTGGCATTGCCGTTTAGGTTGTAGTTTCTGCTAATAATGTCTGTGCGGCTTGCTCTTCTAAGCGTGCCTGTTGTTGCAACCAATCGCTAACATCACCATTTTGCACACGTTCATAAATATCTACGACGCTAAGTGTAAGACCAATCGAAGCTAATGTAATGTCATCACCTAAAAAATAATGTTCAGACAACCAACCATTGGATCGCCGTACTACTTCAACATCAACAATATCTTGTTCAATGAGTATGTATTCTTGCAAACTTGGGATTTGCATATAAGCATTACGTTTGATGGTTTCATCCATTCGGCGCGTGGATTTAGACAAGACTTCGACCAAAATAGTCGGTGCTTCGGTAAAGTAACTATCACCAGCAAGATTGGAGCAATCAACAATCACGTCAGGATAAAAATATTTACTGCCAATACGGACTTTCATATCCGACATATACGGGCGACAGGGTTTCTTTTTTAAGTAATTGGCAAATGCTAAAAAAACATTGCCCGCAATTAAGTTATGGTTATTACTTGCGCCCGACATGGCATAAACATAACCATCCATATATTCATATTTGATATCAGATGTTTTTTCACCCTCTAAATAGTCTTGTTCGCTGATGGTGTCAGTTTTATGTGCAGTTGCCATGACGAAGCTCTAATGAAAAGGTATTTAGAAATAACGGAATGACTAAAAGATTAAGCCAGTTTCCCATCATCAGCAACAAGTTTTATAGGGATGTGTTGGCCATAACAAAAAGGGCAATACCCTTGCGAGTTTGCCCTAATTTTCTAGCGTTGAAGCGGTTTAGCTTAATGTCCACTCAAACGGCACACCATCGCGGCCTCTGAATGCTAACATTAATGTTTCACGCATAAACGCCAAGTTTTCGGCGGTGTACGCCATAGGTGCGTGTTTGCCCCAAACAGGTTGTGGCCAAGCGGCATCATTACTGTAACGCACGACATGATGAACGTGCAGTTGGGGCACTAAATTGCCAATGGCGGCAACATTCATTTTTTCGGCACGGAAATATTTGGCTAATTGTTCGCTCACCCAAGAAGACTCGCGTAACAATTGTTGTTGGTCTCTCACCGATAGTTCATAAACTTCACGGATGCTTGGTACACGCGGCACCAAGACCAACCAAGGGAAGTGCATGTCA
>JBKJUH010000020.1:0-6296 GCA_046590075.1 Agitococcus sp. | reverse complement strand
CTAAGTGCATCCGCGTTGGCGGAGTTTTTTATCACTGCCGATAATCCCACCAGTTTAACCGCCTGTTTAGAAGCGACACGCGCTGACGCTCAAGCCACGCGTGGTCGTATTTCGGGAGAGTTATGGGTAACTATTAATAGCCTTTGGCAGGAGTGGCAAGAGCGTGCCGCACAGGTAGGCATGTATAACGACCATTTGGCTTCTTATGAGTGGTTAAATGAAGCATTACAGGCCGTGCAAATGCTCATTGAGCAAAGTGTTGATGAAGAGGTGCAACGCTTTATCCATATCGGTCAACTGGTAGAGATGTTAGATAATGGCTTTCGTCAAGTAGCAACGCTTGATGCTGTTTCATCGCTAAATGCCGATATTGCTCATTGGGCGAAGCAATTATCAACGACGATGAGTTTATTAGATGCCACCGTTTGGCAACTCGCAATACAGCAAAGTCAGCAACTAGTACAGCTCTGTCAGTTGGCCGCCGACGACGGGGCAATGATGACTATGCAAGAAATTCAACAGACCTTACAGCATTTAACCCATCGTTTGACTGATGTTTTCGCCGCTTAATGAGTAAAAGAAATGACCTATTGTGTGGCCATGCGTTTAGAAGAAGGTTTGATGTTTGTCAGCGACTCGCGCACCAATGCTGGCGTAGACCATATTGCCGTGTTTAGAAAATTGCATTTATTTGGCATTGAGGGCGAGCGCGTCATGGTGTTGCAAAGCTCGGGGAATCTGGCTAGCTCACAATCGGTCATCACTGTATTACGACAGCGTATTCAGGAGGAAGCAGAAAAAACCCTGCATACCGTCAAAAATATGTACGAAGCCGCCACCTTAGTGGGTGAAACCCTGCGCGAAGTATTAAAAAAATACAAAGAACAGGATATGGATTTTTCATGCTCTTTGTTGTTGGGTGGGCAAATAATGGGTGAAGAACCCAAGCTGTTTAATATTTATTCGGCAGGCAACTTTATTGCGGCCACACAAGATACGCCGTATTTTCAAATTGGCGAAAGTAAATATGGCAAACCCATTTTGGACAGGGCGTTAAATTATTTTACCCCTATCGACAAAGCACTTCGCTGCGCGTTGATTTCCTTTGACTCAACCATTCGCAGTAATTTGTCGGTGGGTATGCCTTTAGATTTGTTGGTGTATAGCAAAGGTTCGTTCACATTACCTAAAGGTCGTCGAATATATGACGATGACCCGTATTTTCACATGATTCGTACTCAATGGTCAGAGGGGCTACAACAGGTATTGTCACAATTACCTTCACCCCCCAGCGATTATTGGCAGTAATTCAAGTCACCATCGTTATTAGTCAGTGCGCTAAAGTAGTGCAAGCAATTAAATGATGGTGCGACGTTTATTTTTTAGGGAGATAGCTGTGTCTATTCATGTTGCGCTCAATCATGTGACTCATTATCGTTACGACCGCCCGATTAATTTAGGGCCACAAACCATTCGTTTACGGCCTGCGCCCCATTGCCGCACGCGTATTTTATCGTACTCACTAAAGGTGACACCTAGTCAGCATTTTATTAACTGGCAACAAGACCCACAGGCGAATTATTTGGCGCGTTTGGTGTTCCCCGAAAAAACCAGCGAATTTAAGGTGGAAGTCGATTTAGTCGCCGAAATGTCGGTGATTAACCCGTTCGATTTCTTTTTAGAACCGTATGCCGAAAAATTTCCCTTTATTTACGACACGAGTTTAGACCAAGAATTAGCCCCGTATTTGGTGAAACTGCCGCTAACTCCTCATGTCGAGCATTATTTACAAGGCATTGCTTTAGATTCCGTACGCACCATTGATTTTTTAGTGGGTTTGAATACGCGGCTTTGCCACGATATTAGTTATT
This sequence comes from Agitococcus sp., assembly GCA_046590075.1. GTDB lineage: Bacteria > Pseudomonadota > Gammaproteobacteria > Pseudomonadales > Moraxellaceae > Agitococcus. The sequence goes on along the minus strand of JBKJUH010000020.1, from coordinate 4,425 downwards.
TAATTCGTATGGAAGCAGGGGTACAAACGCCCGAAGAAACGCTAGAAAAATTGTCTGGCTCCTGTCGTGACTCCGCATGGTTATTGGTGCAGTTATTTCGCCACTTAGGATTGGCGGCACGTTTTGTCTCGGGTTATCTCATTCAATTAACTGCCGATGTTAAAGCCCTTGATGGGCCATCAGGCACAGATATTGACTTCACCGACTTACACGCGTGGTGCGAGGTGTATTTGCCAGGTGCAGGTTGGGTAGGTTTAGACCCAACATCGGGTTTGTTAGCAGGAGAAGGGCATTTACCCTTAGCCTGTAGCCCAGAGCCTTCATCTGCAGCACCCATTACGGGTGCGTTAGATGAGTGTGAATGTGAGTTTGCCCACAGCATGACGGTTGAGCGTATTTGGGAAGCGCCGCGTGTTACCAATCCTTATACGCCCGAACAATGGCATGCTATTCAAGCCTTAGGGCATAGGGTGGATAATGACTTAAACAACTTAGATGTACGTTTAACGATGGGCGGTGAACCAACATTTGTTGCCGTGGACGACCCCGATGGTGCCGAATGGAATACCGCAGCACTAGGGCCAACCAAACGCTTACGCGCAGCCGAGCTATTTAATCATTTGCGTGCTAAATATGCGCCTTTAGGTTTAAGCCATTTTGGTCAAGGTAAATGGTACCCCGGTGAACAATTACCGCGCTGGTCATTAAATTGTTATTGGCGCAAAGATGGTGAACCGATTTGGACTGACCCTAGTTTATATGCTGATGAACGCAAACAGTATGGTGCTGATGCTGCCATTGCTGCTGAGTTTTTGCAGGGTGTTGCTACACGCTTGGGTTTGGATGATTCCTTTATTTTCCCCGCCTTTGAAGACCTATTTTACTATATGTGGCGTGAGCGTAAATTACCCGAAAACGTTGACCCCTTCGATCCTCGCTTAAACGATGAATTAGAACGCGCACGGTTAATGAAAGTGTTTAGTCAGGGCTTAGACCATGTCGTTGGTCATGTCTTGCCGATTGCGCGTCATAGTAAAAACAATTGTTGGCAAACGGGTTCGTGGTTTTTACGCACTGAACATTGTTATTTAATTCCTGGTGATTCCGCCATGGGTTATCGTTTGCCGTTGGATTCGCAACCGTGGGCAAAAAAAGAAGATTTCCCCTATATCAATCCACCTGATCCCAGTGCTGATTTTCCTGCATTGGCCACTCACACGGCAATTCGTCAGCAATTTCAAGGCGAAAAAGTCACCTTAGTCCATCAACAACCAAAAGCTAAAAAATCGGCTGCTCAGATTACCCGCACCGCCTTATCAGCAGAGCCGCGTGATGGCAGATTGTATTTGTTTATGCCGCCATTGGCCGAACTTGGCGATTATTTAGAGTTAGTAGCGGTGATTGAAGACACCGCTCGTGCCTTAAATATGCCAGTTATTTTAGAAGGTTATGAGCCGCCATCCGACCCGCGTTTAACCAACTTCCGTATTACCCCCGACCCTGGTGTCATTGAGGTGAATATTCATCCTTGCCATTCATGGGATGAATTGGTTGAACGGACGACACATTTATACGATGTTGCCCATTTGTGCCGTTTGACCAGCGAAAAATTTATGACCGATGGCCGTCATACAGGCACAGGCGGTGGTAATCATTTTGTGATGGGTGGCGACACAGTCAATGATTCACCGTTTTTACGTCGCCCCGATTTGTTACGCAGTTTGATTGCTTATTGGCAAAATCATCCCTCGTTGTCGTATTTGTTTTCGGGCTTATTTATTGGCCCCACCTCACAAGCACCGCGTATCGATGAAGCGCGTAACGACTCGTTGTATGAGTTAGAAATAGCGTTTCAACAGTTTCCTACCGAAGGCAAAACCTGTCCGCCATGGTTAGTTGACCGCTTGTTACGTCATTTATTAACCGATGTCACAGGTAATACCCATCGCTCCGAGTTCTGTATTGATAAACTGTATTCTCCCGATAGCAGTACAGGACGTTTAGGCTTGTTGGAGTTACGCGCCTTTGAAATGCCACCGCATTCACACATGAGCTTGGCACAACAATTATTGATTCGGGCGTTAATTGCTCGCTTTTGGAAACAACCCTATAACCCAGCGCGTTTGACACGTTGGGGTACAGAATTACATGACCGTTTCATGTTGCCGTATTTTGTTAAAGAAGATTTTAACGATGTCATTAGTGAGTTACAGGAAGCGGGTTATCCCATTCAGCCCGATTGGTTTAATGCCCATTTTGAGTTCCGTTTCCCCAAATACGGTGATTATGCCGTTAAAGGTATTGAGCTAGAAATTCGTCATGCTTTAGAGCCGTGGCACGTCATGGGCGAGGAAAACGGTGGCGGTGGTACGGTGCGTTATGTGGATTCGTCGGTAGAACGGGTAGAGGTGAAATTGACTGGCTTGCCACCTGATCGTTACACCTTAACGTGCAATGGTGAGCCGATTCCCTTACGTCCAACGGGTAAGGTCGGTGAGTTTGTCGCAGGAGTCAGATATCGTGCTTGGCAACCACCGTCGTGTTTACATCCGACCATTGGTATTCATTCCCCCTTAACGTTTGATATTGTTGATACATGGATGAATAAATCACTGGGCGGATGTCAGTATCATGTCGTTCATGCGGGCGGACGCAGTTTTGACACCTTCCCTGTGAACTCTTATGAAGCCGAAAGCCGTCGTTTGGCGCGTTTTTTTCGTATGGGACATACGCCGAAGAAAGTACAAGTCAAAGCACTGGCGCATAACACCGATCATCCTTTCATGTTAGACTTGCGCCGCAAGTGATTTTTGCTAAGGTTTTATGATGAGGGTAGAGGCCGTTTGGGTACGGTCTCTACTTAAAATCAAACTATTCGGCAGCTAAACTTATATTTTTTCCTGTATCTATTTTTTAGGTATATGGGCTTTGTTATCTAAAAAACGATAGAACATATGTCTAAACCCTTTGACTCTTATCAAGTTGACCCTAGCCGCTATAACGAAATTTTTGCGGCCGATGGTGCAATTCATCCGCATTGGCAGCATTTTGCTGAAACATTAGCAGGCATGACCACAGAGCAAATTCAGCAACGTGCTGATCTCGTCGCACAACAAATTAATGAAAATGGCGTTACCTATAATATTTACACCGACCCTAATGGCAATAGTCGGCCTTGGCGTTTAGGACCCGTACCCAATTTAATCCCTGCGGAACAATGGCAAGAGTTGGCGGAAGGTATTGCCCAGCGTGCCAGTTTATTTAACAGTATGCTGGCCGATATTTATGGTGAGCAAAGCCTGATTCAACAAGGTTTGATACCTGCGGAGTTAATCTACGGCCATCCGAATTTTTTGCGCCCGTGTCTTGGCATTAAACAGCCGCGTAATACCTATCTTCATGTCTATGCTGCCGATGTCGCCCGCAAAGCGGATGGTAAATGGTCGGTAATGGCTGACCGCACACAGACGCCCTCAGGGGCAGGTTACGCGCTGGAAAATCGTCAAATTATTGCCCGTGCTTTTCCTGAATTGTATCGACAGTTAAAAGTGCAATCGTTAAACGATTATTTTGTCATCCTGCGGCAGACATTATCGAATTTAGCCCCGACTAATGGCGAACCGCCGTTAGTGGTATTACTGACGTCAGGTCGTTTTAATGAAACCTATTTTGAACACGTGTATTTGGCGCGTCATTTAGGTATTCCCTTAGTAGAAGGTTCAGATTTAACCGTGCGTAACTCCCTCGTGTATCTCAAAACCTTAAATGGCTTAAAACGAGTACACGCCATACTACGACGTTTAGATGATGATTATTGTGACCCTTTGGAATTGCGTAGTGACTCCGCTTTAGGCGTCGCAGGTTTATTAGACGCAGTGCGTACGGGCAATGTTTTAGTTGCCAATGCCTTGGGTTCTGGGGTATTGGAGTCAGCGTCGTTATTAGGATTTTTGCCCAAAATTTGTCGACATTTACGTGGTGAAGAACTCAAACTGCCCTCTATTGCGACATGGTGGTGTGGTGAAGAAGCGATTTTTGCCAAAACTCTGGCCAATTTGCAGAATTTTGTCGTTAAACCGACGTTCCCTAGCCAACGCTTTGAACCCGTATTTTGTAAAAACATGGACGAAACCCAATTAGCCGAGATGCGTTTACGACTCCAACGCCGTCCCTATACTTATGTTGCCCAAGCACGCGTCACCTTGTCGCAATCGCCCGTATGGCATAAAGAAACGGGGCAGTTTAGAGCTCAAGCCACTGGCATGCGCGTTTATGCTGTTGCTAATGGCAACGGGGGTTATGAAGTCATGGCGGGTGGCTTAACGCGTGTCGCTAGTGATAGCCTCAACGATGTAGTTTCCATGCAGCGGGGTGGACTGAGTAAAGATACGTGGGTGTGTTTTAGTCATAATGCACGTACTGAAA
>JBKJUH010000410.1:0-3524 GCA_046590075.1 Agitococcus sp. | reverse complement strand
CAAAAATTCAAAGGTACCTGCACCACGATAGGCCATTTGTTTACAGGCTTGCACGCAAGATTCAGCGACTTGCTGGCGTATGGCATCAGGAATGTGGGGGGCAGGAGCTTCTTCAACCACTTTTTGATGGCGACGTTGCAGCGAGCAATCTCTATCACCTAAATGAATCGCATTACCTTCACCATCACCCAGTACTTGAATTTCGACATGGCGTGGATGTTGTAAAAACTTCTCTATATAGACGGTGTCGTCACCAAAGGCGGCTTTGGCTTCGGCTTGGGTAACTGCTAAGGAGTCCAGTAAAGCATCAATATCGGTGACTACTCGCATACCACGACCACCACCACCCGCAGCGGCTTTAATGATAATCGGCAGGCCAATTCTTTTGGCAATTTCTACGGCAGTGTCAGCACAAACAGCACCATCCGAACCCGGAACAGTAGGCACACCAGCAGCTTTCATCGCTTCAATGGCCGCCACTTTATTGCCCATCATGCGAATGGTTTCTGCGCGTGGGCCAATAAAAATAAAACCCGACCGTTCAACGGCATCGGCAAAATCAGCATTTTCAGACAAAAAACCATAACCAGGGTGAATGGCTTGGGCTTGAGTGGCTTCGGCGGCGGCAATAATAGAGGGGGTGTTGAGGTAACTTTCTTTAGAGGAAGCGGGGCCAATACATAAGGCTTCATCGGCCAAACGAACGTGTAATAAATCGCGGTCGGCTTTGGAATAGACGGCAACAGTGCTAATGCCGAGTTCTTTACACGCTCGTAACACGCGTAGTGCAATTTCGCCACGATTAGCGATTAAGACTTTTTTCAGCATGATGGCCTCGTGCCCGTTAGACAATAGTGAACAAGGGTTGGTCAAACTCAACCACTTGGCCATTTTCGACCAATACTGCTTCAATTTTGCCGCTTTTTTCCGCCTGAATTTGATTCATCATTTTCATGGCTTCAATAATACATAAGGTATCGCCTTCTTTGACAATTTGTCCGATTTCAGCAAAGTTGCCAGAAGTTGGGGATGAGGCACGATAAAACGTGCCAACCATGGGCGAGCGTTGAATAAAGCCGTGTGTTGCAGGCTCTACTGCCGCAGGTGCGGTGCTAGATGTTTCGGTGTTGGCTGGACTAGCAGCTATTGCCACAGCAACAGGAGCAGGTGCGGTGGGTGGGCAATAGCTGTTTTGCGTGCTGACAATAGGGCTATTACGAGCAATGCGAATAGACTCTTCGCCTTCTTTGATTTCCAGTTCGTCAAAGCTAGATTCTTCGAGCATTTCAATCAGTTTTTTGATTTTGCGAATATCCATAAATACCAGTCTCGTGTTAGCGATTGTTTAAGTAATTAACAGCGTATTGCAAGGCAAAGTCATAACCCTGCGCGCCTAGACCACAAATAACACCGATAGCGACATCGGAAAAATAAGAATGATGACGAAAGGTTTCCCGTGCATGGACATTCGATAAGTGCACTTCGATAAACGGCATATTTACCGCCAAAATGGCATCGCGCAGAGCAACAGACGTATGGGTAAAAGCAGCAGGATTGATAATGATAAATGACGTGCCATCGTTAGCAGCGGCTTGTACTCGGTCAACGAGTACACCTTCATGGTTGCTTTGCAAATAATTCAGCGCATGACCTGCATAGATAGCTTTTTCCGCCAGTTGAGCATTAATATCAGCGAGTGTTGTTGCGCCATAAAGGGCAGGCTCGCGTGTGCCTAATAAGTTGAGGTTAGCACCATGAAGCAACAAAATTTGCGCCATAAAAAATTCCAAGGCCACAACATAAGGAAAAGTGTGGAAGTTATCGCCTAAAAGCGGTTAAATCGCGATATTGTCGCAACATATTCTGTAATTAGGTGTATTTTTAGAATAGTTTAGCGGTTTTTTCTGCACGATACCTAAACTCTCTCTTTTAGGCAATCAATGAGACTCACGATGTTACAGATAGTACGGTTTTTTTTCTGCTTAATGTCAGCCTTTTGCCTGACAATCGCGCCTGTTTACGCCGATGAACAGCAAATTGTCATGCCGCAAATCATTATTGATTTGTCGTCGTTGGCGGCTCGCGTCTATCAACAGCAGGCGATGTTGGGGTTTTTTGCCTTTGGTGTCGGGGTATTTGTGGCAATTGCTGCCTATGATTTATTAAATCGCCAGCCTACAAAGTCGCCAATGAATCAGGGCGACCAGCAAGCAAAAAAAATATCGTTGGTGTGGGTGGCGTTTTTGTTGTTGTTGGTTTCAGGTTTTGCCCTACCCGTGTTGCGGGTGATGTCGGCTGTCATTAAGGGTAGTTAAAGCAAATCAGGACTGACGCATCGCACCGCGATAACCGCGTAAGTCCTAAATAGCAAAACCTTTGCTGTTGATAGACAAAGGCTTTTGGGGTGAGGTATTTATTTAGACAGGACTTTATTAACCGCAGCTATCAGCGTTTCTTCGCTAACAGGCTTGGTTAAATAGTCGCAAGCCCCTTGACGCATACCCCACATACGGTCAGTGGCTTGATTTTTGGTACTGACCATAATAATAGGAATATGAGTGGTGTCTGGGTCTTTGGATATTTTACGCGTTGCTTGAAAACCATTGGTTTCAGGCATGACGACATCCATCAGAATCAAATCAGGTTTTACTTTTTTGGAGGCGGCAACGCCAATTTCACCCGTATTGGCAAATGAGCAAATGTGACCGTGTTTATGCAACATTTGGCTCATGCCCGCTTGTTCGGTGGGGGAGTCGTCAATAATTAAAATATGCGCCATATTTGCCTCTGGGCTGGTTTTTGTTCCAAAAATACAGTTTATTATACGACAACTGCTGATAGCTTAACTATATAAGAATCCTTGTAAATATCTAGTGTTATCTGCTTGGGAATGTGTGAAAACGTCACAATATTCAATCCTGACCTTGAGTTGTTATTGCTGAGTTAGACAGAGTTGTGTGCGATAGCGAACGGACGATGGTTTGAATTTGTTAGATAGTAAGAGGCTTACTACTTAACTTATAAGGCACTCATGTAATGAATAAAGATCAAGTAAAAGGTGTTGCAAAAGACATCGAAGGTACCATTCAGGAAAAAGTTGGCCAACTAACGGGTGACAAAGAGCAACAAGCCAAAGGTCTAGGAAAACAGATTGCTGGTAATGTGCAAAAAGGCGTAGGAGATGCTAAAGAAGCGGTTAAAGATGCAGTTGACAAGCTTTAAGTAAGTGAAAAGCCCACACTAGGTGGGCTTTCTGAGCAATAGCTAGCCCGTATGGAATACGGGGAAAATTTAAGCTTAAACAAGGGTTTGTGTATTTTAATATGCGTTCTTCCCCTTTTCTCACCGTCTAACATAAACCAAAACCTGTCTATTTACTGCTGAATGCCTTGTAGGCTTTGTGCCAATGAGAGCGCGTGATGGTCTGATAAGCTGGCAATAAAATCAAGCATTTGCATTAAACCGAGATATAAGTCCTCGTGCGCTTCGATGGCATGATTGCCTAATAACTGTTGCAGTCGTTG
>JBKJUH010000369.1:0-7148 GCA_046590075.1 Agitococcus sp. | reverse complement strand
GTTAATTATGCAAACTACCTGCTTTAATCATAGCATCAAGGGCATGTTGCAGTTTTGCTGCATCCGCTTTGGCCATACCCAGATTACAGGCAACCGACCCCAATGACGCTCTAAAAGTCAGTGCTTCTTTAGGATTTTTATCCTTGCTAGCCGACTTGCGCATAAAAAAATTGGCCGACAATACATCGGTCGCCCAAACGTCAAAACGTTGAGCAAATAACTTATCTAGATTTTGCTCTTGGGTATTGGCTTCTTCGACAGTAAAACCAAAACCTTTCAAATACTCCGCATCACCACTGCCACGCAACACGCCTATGGTCATTTTTTTGGCATCACTGAGCGTAATGAGCGTTAAGCCACTGTCTGGCCTTACATAAAACCCTGAGCGAGTAATTAAAATCGGGCTAATCCATTGATACTCCGCTTCAATCGCTTGTGAACGCTGCACAGGAAAAACACAATAATTAGCCGTTTTTTTGGCATTCACCATCGCTCGTGCTAAGGGTACTTCTAAGAACTGATAGGGTAATTTGGCTTGTTGAAAAAGCCTCACCATAATATCAATAGCAATGCCCGTGGGTTTGGCATCTTTAGACATAGAGAACGGGGGATTTTCACTAAACGCTAGCGTATATGGCCGTTGCTCAGCATAAACAGGTATCGTCAGCAGACTACACGCTGCCAAGCTAATATTTAAGACTGTTTTCATAGCTTTGCGTCTCGCCTTTGGGTTTTTCGTTCTGCAATTTTGGAAACGGTGCGCCGCCTTTACCATACCAATACGTCATGGGCTTGGGACTATTCATTTGTGGCGCACATTTTGGCATACCTTTTTTTTGTAGTTGCGCCATCAGCGTATCAGCTTGATTGGCCATATTATCTAGTGCTACTTGCACTGGCACTTCCCCACGAATGGCTGCGCCAATGTTTGTCCACCAAATAGGTGCCATCGCAGGATAATCAGGCACATTTGTGCCTGTTGGTGTCCATAATTTACGCGCTGGGCTACGATAAAACTCGACTAAACCACCCAACTTTGGCGCAGCTTGGGTCATGGCCGCCGAGTTAATATCAGACTCACGAATAGGCGTTAAACCGACTAAGGTTTTTTTTAATGATACCGATTTTGACACCGCAAATTGGGCATACAACCATGCTGCTTTCATATTATCGGGTGGCGTGCCTTTAACTAAGGTCCACGCGCCCGCATCTTGATAACCGAGTTTTACCCCCGAACGCCAATACGCGCCCTTAGGTGAGGGTGCCATACGCCATTTGGGTGTGCCATCAGCATTGGTGACGGGTAAGTTTGGTTTAGTGAGTGCTGCCGTAAAAGCGGTGTACCAAAAAATCTGCTGGGCAATATTACCTTGTGATGGCACTGAACCAGCAGTACCAAAATCCATTTGTTTGGCTTCAGGAGGTGCGTATTTGTTGAGCCAATCAATAAACTTGCTCACAGCATACACCGCCGCAAAACCATTCATATCACCGCCACGCGCCACCGATGCTCCGACAGGATGACACCCTTCAACCCGAATGCCCCAGTCATCAACAGGTTTACCGTTGGGCAAGCCTTTATCGCCTGTCCCTGCCATCGACAACCACGCATCAGAAAATCGCCAGCCTAATGAAGGGTCTTTACGGCCATAATCCATGTGACCGTAGACTTTTTTACCGTCAATTTGCTTAACATGTACGGTAAAAAACTGCGCAATATCCTCATAAGCTGACCAGTTGACAGGTACATCTAACTTGTAGCCATAAATCGATTGGAATTTCTTTTGTAAATCAGGACGGTCAAACCAATCTTTACGATACCAATATAAATTAGCAAATTGTTGATCGGGTAATTGATACAGTTTGCCGTCTAAACCCGTGGTAAAACTCAAGCCAATAAAATCTTTAATATCTAAGCTTGGCAAGGTGACACTTTTACCCTCACCTGCCATGTAATCCGTTAAGTTCACCACTTTGCCTGTACGATAATGCCAACCAATTAAATCACTATCGTTGATATAGGCATCGTATAAGTGAATGCCCGTCCGTACCTGAGTTTCGATTTTTTTGACCACATCATCTTCACCCGTCAATTCATGAACAACATGAATACCTGTCAGCTCGGTAAAAGCTTTGGCAATGACATCGGACTCATATTGATGGGTATCAATCGTTTCGGACACCACTAAGATTTTTTTACCAACAAAGGGTTTTGCTGCTTTTTGAAACCATTGCCACTCTTGGCGTTGCTGCTCTTGAGTTAGTGTAGACGGGCTAAATTCTTTCAACCATTTATCCATCACATCTGCGGACGCATTCGACACACATAGCCCTTGGCTCAACAGCAAAACACTATAAGCAACAACAGTTAAGCGGGTATTATCTGTTTTCATCATCACCGTAAATCCTTTGTGAGTCATCTATTTATCTAGGGGTGAGTGACGTAAATCCCATGTCAACAGTTTAGGTCAACATTTTGCCCATGCTAACTTATTTTTTTAGCTTTTGGGGCGACTCTCATAACGATAAAATATGACCGCCACCGAAACCGCTACTACCAAGGATGCTAAGGCAATTCTTGAATCTGCTCCAAAAACATGCGCATCACTAAATAACGAGATATTCATACCAAAAATACCAGCAATCACCACCGCAGGTAACAATATAACCGATACCCATGTTAAACGTAATAAGGTCTGATTGGTACGTTCGGCTTGTGCGGCCACTAATAGTTGGTCTAGGCTTGAATGTATATCACGCAGATGCTCAACCTTTGCCAATGCGCGTTTAATTTGGTCGGATAAATGTTGAAAATACGGCTGAACCTCTTGCTCTAAGGTTGTGCTATTCGCTTGATGAAACGCGCCGCGAGTGGGGTCAAACAAGGCATCAACGACACGTTCAAAGGCATCAAACTGTTTGCGTAACCAAGCAATATGAATACGTAATTCAACCAACTTACGCGAGTCGGACAAATGGCTCAATTCAGCTAAGGGGTTTAACTTCTGACCTTCAGAATCTTCTAAGCTATGCTTTTCAAAATCGGGGCGACTACCGCGCTCTCGCTGTAAAAAGACATCTTCCATGGCATAGGTTTGCCGCTCATTGCGTAATAATTGCTGATTGAGACTGTCCAACATCACCCGCAAAATACCTGTAAACGCATAAACGGCCGTTTCGTGACTAGTCGCTCGTTCTTTAAATTCCTCAGAATCTAATAACTCATCTAACCCTGTTATTTTGTCGCTGCGACGTGTCCAAATAAAATCGGTATATAAAATAATGGATACCGTTTGGTCACCTGCCATTTCGGTATCTAAATCGGGAATAATTAAGTGGTCATGGTCTAAAAATTTAGTAATGACAGGTTGTTTGCGGACGTGTAAATCATAACCACTATATTCATGGGGGCTATGTACGCCCTGTAAAATGTTTTCAGCTTGGGGAATCAATTCATCAACCCATAACCACGATTTTTTGCCTGTAGCGACGGCATTGATAAGGTGTGGCTGAAAAAACTCATCCGTCAATTGGCCTGCTTTTGCACCTAAAAAACGCCATATATGTGCGGCATGGACATCGGGGTAATGATGTTTGAGCATAAAACCTATCCTTACATTGTAGGGGCGAATTCATTCGCCCAAAAATTCCATCATTGGCGAATGAATTCGCCCCCACGGTTTAGCCTAATTGCTTAGCCCTTAGGCAATAGCAATTTTTGTTGTGCCAACATGACAATGCGCGCGCAAGCTTCGGCATCTGAACCTGCATGATGATGATTAAGCGGGATATTTAAGCGTTGGCAGACATCCGATAATTTAGTGGGATGAATATTCCATGCTTTACGCGCTAATTGTACCGTACATTTAAAAGGCACAATCGGCGTAGCAACACCTGCGGCCAAACAACAGGCCGCCAATACGCCTCGGTCAAAGGGTGCATTATGGGCGGCAACAAAATCAACCCCTTCAAACTCTGGCACTAAATTTGGCCATAGTTCGGCAAACGTCAGTTCATGGGCAACATCACGCCAATAAATACCATGAATATGGGAAAAGATAATGCGTGAGCGCGGTGGTTTAATTAAATGATAGGTTCGCTTGACAATTTCACCTTGACTGACGCGCACCAAACCAATGGCACAAGCACTGTCTCGGCCATTGTCGGCAGTTTCAAAATCTAGGGCGATAAAATCTTTCATTGTTAGTTGCTCAATTTATCTACAACAAGTATCGCGGTTAAAACCGCTCCGACAATAAAAAAGGACACTTGCGTGTCCTTTCTCACCTACTCAACATCGCAAAAATCAACCTGCTAATTGGGCTTTTAACTCACGACGACGACGGTGTAATACAGGCTCAGTATAACCGTTTGGTTGTACACAGCCTTCAAATACCAATTCACAAGAAGCAGCAAATGCCACTGAGTTGTCGGCATTTCCTGCCATATTGACATAGGAGGAATCACCCGCATTTTGGCCATCAACGACTGAAGCCATACGTACCATCGCTTCCATAACTTGCGTTTGATTGACAATACCATGACGCAACCAATTGGCAATATGTTGGCTAGAAATACGCAAGGTAGCGCGGTCTTCCATCAAACCAATGTTATGAATATCGGGTACTTTCGAGCAACCGACACCGTGGTCAATCCAACGTACCACATAACCCAAAATACCTTGGCAATTGTTGTCAAGTTCTTGCTTGATTTCTTCTTCATTCCAGTTGGTATTTTCCGCCAAGGGAATGGTTAAAATATCATCAATATTGGCACGAGCGCGTGACTTCAATTCGTTTTGACGATTGAAAACATTGACTTTGTGATAGTGCATAGCGTGCAAGGTTGCGCCAGTCGGTGAAGGCACCCAAGCGGTATTTGCACCTGCCAATGGATGCGCGATTTTTTGCTCAACCATATCTTTCATTAAGTCAGGCATCGCCCACATACCTTTACCAATTTGTGCTTTACCTTGTAAGCCACAGGCCAAACCAATATCAACATTCCAGTTTTCGTATGCGCTAATCCATTTAGCTTTTTTCATGTCGGCTTTACGCACCATTGCGCCCGCTTCCATCGAAGTATGAATTTCGTCGCCCGTACGGTCTAAGAAACCTGTATTAATAAACATGACACGGTCTTTAGCAGCGCGAATACACTCTTTAAGGTTGACGGTCGTGCGACGCTCTTCGTCCATAATACCCATTTTCACAGTGTTATGTGCCAAGCCGAGAGCCGCTTCTACTTTGCCAAAAATCTCATTAGCAAACGCTACTTCTTCAGGGCCGTGCATTTTTGGCTTCACGATATATACCGAGCCTGTACGCGAATTTTTGCGTGTGCCGTTACCCAATAAATCGTGTTTAGCAATCAAAATCGTCACTAAGGCATCCATGATACCTTCAGGAATTTCCGCGCCTTTGTACAGCACGGCTGGATTAGTCATTAAATGACCGACATTACGTACCAACAATAAAGAACGGCCATGTAAAGTGAGGGTGTTGCCCGTTAAATCGGTGTAAGTACGGTCAGCATTCATGGTACGAACTAAGGTTTTACCGCCTTTATCGAAAGACTCCGACAAGTTGCCTTTCATTAAACCCAGCCAGTTGCTATAGACTTCCACTTTGTCTTCGCCATCAACAGCGGCAACAGAATCTTCGCAGTCACAAATGGTAGTTAATGCCGATTCAATGACTAAATCTTTAATACCTGCCGCATCTTGTTGACCGACTGGGCTCTTGGCATCAAATTGAACATCAATGTGCAAGTTGTTATTTTTTAACAAAATGCTCGTTGGTGCAGCAACATCACCTGCATAAGCTACCAACTTTTCTGGCGAGGCTAAACCGACTTTAGTACCATCTTTCAAGCTAACTTCTAAAGTGCCGTTGGCAATCACATAGTTAACTGAATCCGCGTGTGAACCAGCCGCTAACGGTGCTGCGGTATCTAACAAGGTACGCGCATAAGCAATAACTTTTGCGCCACGAGCAGGGTTATAACCCTTTGCACCTTTGGCTGCGCTGTCTTCATCACCAATAATATCGTTGCCGTACAGCGCGTCGTACAAGCTACCCCAACGGGCATTAGCGGCATTTAAGGCATAACGGGCATTTTTGACAGGCACAACTAATTGAGGACCAGCAATACGGGCAATTTCATCATCAACATTTTGGGGATTAACCGAGAAGTCTTCGCCTTCTGGCACTAAATAACCGATTTCAGTTAAGAAGGCTTTGTAGGCTGTGAAGTCTAAGGTCGGATTGGCACGATGCCATTCATCAATTTTGACTTGGATCGCATCACGCTTGGCCAATAATGCTTGATTTTTTGGCATTAATTCGGCAATGACGGCTTCAAACTTCGTCCAGTAATCGTCAACGCTAACGCCTGTGCCTTCAATGGCTTGATTCACGATAAAGTCATACAATTCTTTGGCAATAGCTAATTCGCCGCGCTGAACACGTTCGGTCATGTTGTCACCTTCAGGGAAAGTCAAAATCAAAAAGTGCGCTATTGTAACGAAATTAGTGGAGGCTTGCTATTTGCTAAACGCGTGATATGAAGTTCTACTGGCGATTCGTGGGGATAATTACTGCGACAAGGTGCTATGAATGAAAGGAATAGTAGAAATATTCGTCAGTTTAATCATTGTCTGCTACGCATTTTATGCTGAGCCTGACGAAGTACGACAGGCTCAGTGTGAACGGTACGCTAAAAAACTACGTGTTTCTGAGTGGACGAGGTTTACAAAAAATTATTCTGTTGTTTTTTGTTTTACAATCCAAACATAGGTTTTTTATATTTTTTTATGTTTAAGTTTTGTATAGTGCGAATAATGATTCGTAAGGTGCTGTGAGATCAAGCTAGCTTCATCTCAGGACTTACGCACCGCGATTAGCGCGTTTTATGAACACAAAGCCGCCTAAAGCGGCTGAAATGTGAACAAATAAGCGATAATATCGTAAGTCCTAATCTAATGAAGAAAGTGCCATGACATACTCGCTATACAAATTTACCTATGCGAGTCGTTCGACGATTTTGCCACTCTCTACAGCACAAGGAAGAAAACTATGATGATGCTCCCCTTTAACACCCCGCCTCGCATTTTGGTGGTTGATGACATGCCTGCCAATGTACGCCTC
>JBKJUH010000362.1:0-8179 GCA_046590075.1 Agitococcus sp. | reverse complement strand
AAAATGATGGCGATGCAGGGGCTAAAACTATCTGGAAGGGCTTGCTGAAATTAGCTGACTTTGTTCATGCCGCTCAAATATTGAACAGTGTCAAATAATTGTGGGTAAGGGGATGGGTTTAACGTTGTTGACCTTAGACCAACGTCTAAATGCGTTGAGCTTGAGTATTTAACACAAACCCAATAAACAACAAAAAAGTAGCACACACTGTCATAAAACCGTCATACCTTTGCGTTATTAAAGCGACGCTTTAACGCAACTACCGCGCATCTAAACTCCCCACCCTTCTATTTTGTAGGTAGAATTAGACCCACTTTATACGGTCAACTACAGAGACTTATCTATGCTAATGGCTTTTTCCCTCAACAAAGGCGCACTGGAGCAAATTGCTATCAATGCTGCCACTGATTTAGGGAGCGAAGTCATTTGGGTGGACTTAATTAACCCCACCGAAGAAGAACGCGACTGGTTACGCATTGCTTACGCCCAAGAACTGCCGACAATTGACGATTTATACGAAATTGAGGCCAGCTCGCGATTTTACGAAAACGAATATGGCTTACACATCAGCTCATACTTTTTGAATTATGCCGACAACAATCCGGGCAATATTTCTGCTGCATTTGTCTTTAATGGCGAGCGTTTATTTACCCTGCGTGAAGAAGAGTTAGCCGCTTTTCGTTTATTTCGGATGCGTGGTCGCAAAGGCTTAGTCAATATCAATAACTCAAAATCCATTTTATTAGGCTTGTTTGAAACGAAAGTAGAAAACTTAGCGGACATTTTGGAACGTATTCATGCGGACTTAGAAGAAACCAGTCAACAAGTGCTGGGCAACGCCGAAAACGACGACATGGAATCGGTACTGACCGATTTAGCGCGTCAAGAAGATGTTAACGGTAAAGTTCGTATCTCGATGATGGACTTACAACGAATGCTCTACTTACTGCTAAGAGCAGGCATTTTGAACGTCGATCAAAGTGAACGCCTACGCGACATTATCCGAGATTCCGAATCGCTGATTGCTCACAGCTCTTTTTTGTTTGATAAAATCAAATTCTTACTCGATACCACCTTGGGCTTTATTAACGTCAATCAAAATAAAATCATTAAAATTTTCTCGGTGGCTTCGGTGATGTTTTTACCACCCACCATGATTGCCAGCGTCTATGGTATGAACTTCGAATTAATGCCCGAATTAAAGTGGCATTTGGGTTATCCTTTTGGTTTAGGCTTGATGCTTACCTCTGCGGTACTGCCTTTTTGGTATTTTCGTCGGCGCGGTTGGTTATAGCCACACAGTTTTTGCGCCAAAAATTCCCACCCCAAATACGCCAAAACAGATAAAAAGTGTTGTTATTGGGTTAAGTCTTTCGTAACTCTGTGCATTACACCATAGCTGAAAACGCAGAAACGCGGCATAATCTGCTCCATTCATCTCTTTAGCTTGCACGGAACGTTTGCCATGCTCTCGACCCTTAAAAAAATAACGACTGTTTTTTGCACCTGTGTTGCCTTTAACGCAGTGGCTGACGGTAGACCGATTCAGTATCCCGAATATAACTCGGCATTAACCATTAGCAGCTACATGACCCAAAGTATTCACAGCACCCATACACCGGGTTGGGGTATTGGTGGCGAGACGATGTACGCTCGTGACTTTTTTAACCAAGGTGGTGGTTTCAAATACTTCCCCGAAGGCAAAGACGATGCGGTTTTCAATATCTATTTAGGTAGCGGCTATAAGCGTTATGCGCAAGTACAAGTCGGTTATGGCACTGAAGGTGCGTTGTACCGCTTCCGCAGCGAAAATGATCTGGCTTATTTATGGGTATTAGGTCGTCATTTGATGAACCTAGACTTAACCCTGCCAACACGATATGAAACCTATCCTAATAATCGCTTTGTGGTGATTTTTGCTGCCGAAAAGTACGACAACCGCCGTTATTTAGATAATATTTCTTTAGGCTTAGGTTTGCGTTACTAAACTGACAGACTATCCCAGCTGATAAAAAATGCCGCAATCATTGCGGTATTTTTTATGCCCGTTTAGAGCTTATTTAACCTGAGTTCGGTATAAGAATGGCGTAATGGGCTTATATTTGTGCCTAACCGTGAATTCACCCTCTCTCTAACTCTCTCCCTCAATAGGGAGAGAGGACTTAGCTCCCTCTCCCTATTGAGGGAGAGGGCTGGGGTGAGGGTGGTTTTCTACCAATAAACAGACAAAAAAAAGCTCACTTGCGTGAGCTTAACAGGGGTTCAACCAAACAAATCACAAAATAACTGAGGAGAGAGAGATCATCACTTATTTAGCAATGAAATCATTGTAAAATCATTAACCCTTTAACTCTGTCGTTTGCTTGTGCACTTCCTGTTAAGGGTCTGTTACTGTGCTAACTGTTTAACTTAAATTTGCCGCGATGTTTCTGTTTAATCGGCCACGTCATCATAAACTTTGCACCACCTAAGGTGGGGCTTGTTTCAATTTTAATTTGGCCACCAAACCAAAACGCAATCCGCGAGACAATCGACAAACCCAAGCCATAACCGCCAGAAGCGCGTGTACGGCTATCATCTAAACGGGTAAACGGTTGAAACACCCGCTCACGGTCTTGTTCTGGAATACCTGCGCCATCATCTTCAACGGCAATATAGGCACAGTTATCAAAAATACCTGCACTTAAACGAACCTCGCGGACGGCATATCGTGTGGCATTACCTGCTAAATTTTGTAATACCCGATGCAAATACCGATGTTCGGCTTCGGCAAATGTGCCTTCTGGCGGCAACATCACGGTGACTTTAGGTTTAACCCCTAATGCTAGTGTTTCTTTAGCCACTTGCTGCAATAATTTGCCTAAGTCCAATAATTCAAAATCTAAAACAGGAATACCTTGCTCTAACTTCGCATAGGTTAGAATTTCATCAATAAGTTTGTTTAGCTCGCTAATATCGCCATCTAACAGAGCCAATTGCTCAAAACGCGAGTCAACATCATCAGTATCGGCCATCATTTCCATGCCAAAACGAATACGGGCTACAGGCGTGCGTAACTCATGCGATACCGCCCGTGTCAGTTCGCGTTGTGAGTCAATTAAGCGTTGAATATGCTCTGCCATACTATTAAAGGCATGAGCCAATTGACTGACTTCATCACGGCCAAACACATCGGCACGCGCGCCTAAATCACCGCCACCAATCCGTCGTGCTGCCCCTTCAACAATTTTAATCTTCTTTTCTAAAGGATGAATAATGAAATAGGCGGCACTGGTAATAACCAACAAACTGAGCGCGGAAATAATCAGCAATAATTGAACGGGCATCCAATCAAACAAATACATCGGCCCCATCACCAAGACCTGCCCTGCAATTTTAGTCGGAGCAATAATACGAATAGAGGAGTTACGCGCTGCGCCACCCTCTTTTAAGGCCAATACCACCTCTTTACGCTTGATACGCGCACGTTGGTCTGGCTCTAAACCGCTTTGATCCAAAGTGACCATATGCAGAGGAAAAGGGAAATAGGCTTGCAGTTGTTTTAGGCGTAGTGTTTCTTGCGTGGGGAAATATTCTAAATCATCTAACAAAAAAATAGCCATCGCTTTGGCTTGCTGCTCGGAGACTTTGCTCATCCTCGCTTGTAAATACAGGGCTTCTTTAGCGGAAACCTGACTAAAGATATCGGCATAGTTGTTCTTCATATTTAAGCGAACAACGGCATGACCTGCTTGCAAGGTCGCTAATTGGGTGGAATCAAAATCCGCCGTCTTGGCATCAACCAAGATGATTTTTGCATCCATTAAGGTGCTGGCTTCTTCTAACCACGCATCACGCAACGCACCTACAGGTTGTCGCTCAATACCAATCGCTACTAAGCGAAAAAATCCCGTTGCCATCGCCTCCCGATATTCGGTAGCACGATAATCATTCACCACTTGGATAAAAAGATAGGTACATAAGGCGACCATGCTAATAACCAGCAATAGGCCGCCATAAATACGAACAAAGATACTACTCGGCGTACGAATGGGGAACATTAACTACCCAAAGACTCTTTGACAAACAAATAGCCTTTGCTACGCACGGTTTTAATACGTTTTGGGTTATCGGGATCATCGCCAATTTTTGGACGAATACGCGAAATTCGCACATCAATAGAACGATCTTGACCATCGTATTCAATACCACGCAGACGCTCAAAAATATCTTCGCGTGACAAAATACGGCCAGCATTCGACGCTAACAACCACAATAAGTCATATTCGGCACTGGTAAACTCAACAGGCTCGCCATTTAACAATACCGAACGGCCACCGTTATCAATGACTAAATCATCAAACTCTAAACGTTGCGGTAAATCTTCATCAATAATTTTGTCAGAACGACGCAACAAGGCACGAATACGCGCTAACAACACCCGTGGTTGTGCAGGTTTAGCAACATAGTCGTCTGCACCCATTTCTAGACCTAAGACTTGATCCATATCATCAGTACGGGCAGTCAACATCAAAATAGGATGATGATAATGTGGGCGCACTTCGCGGCAAATGGTTAAACCATCGGCACCTGGCAACATTACATCAAGTACCACTAAATCAGGCTGCTCAGAGATAATACGACGAATCGCGCGATTGCCGTCGGTTTCGACACCGACTTCTAAGCCATTACGAATCAAATACTCTTGAGTCAAACTGGCTAAACGCTCGTCATCCTCAACAATTAATATACGCGGTAGCCTTTCTTCTTGTTGGCTCATGATGCTTTCCTGAGGGTTGGTAACAATATTATTTACAATCTGTGTGTTGGGCAGCATAACAAAATCCGCACGCCCGTCACACGTATAGCGTGATAATAGAGAATAAAGTTCATCTTCCCAAGTACTAAACAACAAATCGCTACCAACAGGCTACCAAAAGACTGTCAAGCCCCTTTTTGAGATATATATTTTTACACACTCAATCACTACGCTGGCATTTACCAATCTTGTGTAAGGCCTTGTGTTGCTTATTTTTTTCACATTGCAAGTGCCTATTTCGACCAAAAACCCATCCTATTGCACACTTGCACTTCAACCAGAAACAGCCTATCTTGTGTCTCATTAAAGCAACACACACTATAGCTTGTGTTTTAACCAACTTTTTCGACAAAATCAACAAACATAAAAAAGCACACTACGTCAATAGCGAATTTGCGGAGTATGGTATTTTTATTGCTTAAAAATTATTTAAGGAGCTTATATGACGATTTCTGCACAACGTTCGTTTGAGTCAACAGAATTGGCGACCACACCTGGCCAATTACGCATTATTAAACGTAACGGTACTTTAGCTCCTTATGATGCAGGCAAAATTGCCCTCGCGATTAGCAAGGCTTTTTTAGCCGTTGAAGGCGGTTCTGCGGTTGACTCTAGCCGTGTACATCAACAAGTCGCGTTATTAACCGATGCTGTCACTAATACCTTCAAACGTCGTATGCCCAGTGGTGGCACGATTCATATTGAAGAAATTCAAGACCAAGTGGAATTAGCATTAATGCGTGCGGGCGAGCAAAAAGTGGCGCGCTCTTATGTTATTTATCGTGATGAGCGTGCACGTCTGCGTGATGTCGGCATAACTAAAAGCCATCCAACATTAACAGTCACTTTAGGTGATGGTACACGTCAAGCCTTAGATTTAGGCCGTTTAGAATCGTTAATTATGGATGCTTGTGAAGGACTTGCTGGCGTTAGCGCACAAGCCATTGTCGAAGAAACCTTAAAGAATTTATATGACGGTGTGAAAGAAAGCGACTTAGCCACCACGATGGTGATGTGTGCGCGTGTGCATATCGAACAAGAGCCAAACTATACTTATGTCACCTCGCGTTTATTATTAGACCAGTTACGCAGCGAAGCACTGGGCTTTTTAGGCATTACCGATAAAGCCTCCCCTGCTGATATGGTGGAGTTTTATCCTCAAGCCTTGCCTGTTTATTTGCAGCGCGGTATTGCCTTAGAACTGCTGTCACCTGACTTATTAAAATACGACTTAATCAGAATGGCCGAAGCTATTGAGCCAGTTCGCGATTTGCAATTTACCTATTTAGGTTTGCAAACACTGTATGACCGTTATTTCTTGCATAGCAACGATGTGCGTTTTGAATTGCCACAGTTATTCTTTATGCGTGTGGCTATGGGCTTGGCCATGAATGAGGAAGACAAAGAAGCGCGTGCGATTGAGTTTTATCAATTGTTATCTAGCTTTGATTATATGGCTTCCACACCGACCTTATTTAATGCAGGCACGTTGCGCCCACAACTGTCTAGCTGCTATTTAACCACCATTCCCGATGATTTATATGGCATTTATGATGGTATTCGTGATAACGCCATGCTGTCAAAATGGGCAGGTGGTTTAGGTAATGACTGGACACCTGTTCGTGCTTTAGGTGCGTATATCAAAGGCACGAATGGTAAATCTCAAGGTGTCGTGCCGTTCTTAAAAGTGGCGAATGATACGGCGGTAGCGGTGAACCAATGTTTTGCGCCTGACACCTTATTGCATACAGCCGATGGCGTTAAAGCGATTCGTGATGTGAAACAAGGCGATTTGGTATTAGGTATTAGTGGTCAATATCGTGAAGTATTACAACAGTTTGTTTATAACCAGCATGACGACATGGTGGCTATTGATGTTAAACACAGTATTACCCCCATTGAAGTTACTGCGGGTCATCCCTTCTATGT
This sequence comes from Agitococcus sp., assembly GCA_046590075.1. Classification (GTDB taxonomy): domain Bacteria; phylum Pseudomonadota; class Gammaproteobacteria; order Pseudomonadales; family Moraxellaceae; genus Agitococcus. Next base: position 1,452 of record JBKJUH010000362.1, on the reverse strand, counting down.
CATTAAAAATGTGCCTATGGGTCAAGCCAATGAGCGTACACGGTCACAATTAGCCAAAGGCAGCATCAAAAGTGAGTGGATTGATGCAGGACAATTGACCAAAGGCGACTATGTTGCCCAAGTCATTCCCTCCGAAGTGGTGGTGGTTGCTGGTTTTGATGCCGAAGATGCGCGTTTATACGGTATTTTATTGGGCGATGGCCACCTGAGCAAAGACGGTCATCAATGGGGAGTTTCAGGCAATCCTCAATCCGATAGCCATTTAGCCTTTGTAGAAAACTACTTGGCAGAGCGTGGTATTCATAGCTGGATGACCGAGCGTGGTAACACTTACCAACAAATTCACTGGGCGGCTGGACGTGGCGTAGTACGCAATACAGGAACAGGCCGTTTTGTCGGTGCAGGTGACGCAACACTGCCCTTTAGCTATGATGATTTATACGATGCTCAAGGCAACAAACGCATTGCCCGCCGTTTTAGCCATTTACCGCCACAGCAAACCCTCGCTTTAGTGCAGGGCTTGTTAGAAACCGATGGTGGTGTATCGCGGGGTAAAGAAATTTACTTTACCAATACCTCACAAGCACTGATTGAAGGTTTACGTTATCAATGTTTGCGTTTAGGCGTGCCGACGGCAGGTCAATATCGAGAGCGTGAGCAGAATCATACAGGTACTCGCAGTGATGGCTCAGAGATTCGTTTTAACGGCGTTACTCGCGCTTATGATGTGCGTATTCCTGCCGTTAAAGCCATTGCCGAATTAGTCGGCTGTCAATCCCTAACCAAACGTAATTGGTTGACGCATAATGGCTTCATTTATAGCCGTATTCGTAGCGTTAAACCGATTGCCGTTAAACCCTTTGTCTTTGACTTAATTGTTGAAGGTGATGAGTCGTATATGACTACCTCTGCCCTTGCCCACAATGGCGGCAAAAGAAAGGGCGCAGTCTGTGCGTATTTAGAAAGCTGGCATTTAGACATTGAAGAATTTTTAGAACTGCGTAAAAACACAGGCGATGACCGTCGTCGTACCCACGACATGAATACCGCGAACTGGGTTCCTGACTTGTTTATGCAGCGTGTTTTTGATGATGGTGACTGGACATTGTTCTCACCTTCTGACGTTCCTGATTTGCATGATTTATACGGCAAAGAATTTGCTGTCCGTTACCACGAATACGAACGCATGACCGCCACAGGCGAAATGCGCTTATTCAAACGCATTAAAGCGCAAGATTTATGGCGCAAAATGTTGTCGATGTTGTTTGAAACAGGCCATCCGTGGGTAACATTCAAAGACGTATGTAACTTACGTTCGCCACAACAACACGTCGGTGTCGTGCATTCGTCGAACTTGTGTACCGAAATTACCTTAAATACCTCAGCCGACGAAATTGCGGTCTGTAATTTAGGTTCGATTAACTTGGTGAATCACGTTACGCCTAATGGTTT
>JBKJUH010000275.1:0-8134 GCA_046590075.1 Agitococcus sp. | reverse complement strand
TTGAAACACCCGACGCGCGCCCCGATTGATAGCCCTTACTCTGCCTGTAACAGGCGCAGTAAACAGCACTTGGGGATTTTTTTTGTCGGCAAATAAGGCTTGGCCTTTAATGACTCGCTCGCCTTCCGCCACTTTCATGGTGGGCATTAGACTTGGATAATCCGCGCCTAAAATAGCCACTGAACGAATGGAGGGCATGGCACTGATTTGTTGGAGCGGCGCACCCGTAATGGGTATATCCAAACCTCGTTTTATTTTAACCATCATAAAACACTCAATAACGAAGAAAATTGCTTATATGGCGTGGTGACTGGCCTATTTTTATCGTGGCAGTCTGTTGCCTAAATTTATTGACCGATTATAGGGGGTAACACTCACAGAACTCCACCGTATTTATCTTTACTTCTTCTTGAAATCAGCAGTATCAGTGGCAAAACGTATAAAAAAGCCAAAGACTAGCTTTGGCTTTTTCAATACCACCCACTATTAAGCCGTTAATTGCTCAGGCGGAATGGTTAAGTATTTAACGCCTGCCATTTGCTCGGCAATACGTTGCACTTGGCAGCTATAGCCCATTTCATTGTCATACCACACATACAACGACACATGATTACCATTCACAATGGTTGCTTGCGAGTCAAACACACCAGCCGAACGCGAACCGATAAAGTCAGAAGAAACGACTTCCGTCGAGCTGGTGTATTCAATTTGACCTTGCAAATTAGAATGTAACGCCACTTGACGAATGTATTCGTTTAAGTCTTCACGATTAACGGCTTCTGGGAAGGTCAAATTCAAAATCGCTAACGAGACGTTTGGTGTTGGCACACGAACAGAGTTACCTGTTAATTTACCCTCTAACTCAGGTAAGGCTTTGGCAACGGCTTTGGCTGCGCCTGTTTCGGTAATCACCATGTTTAACACCGCAGAACGGCCACGACGATCCGCTTTGTGGTAGTTATCAATCAAGTTTTGGTCATTGGTGAACGAGTGCACCGTTTCGACATGACCCGACTCAATGTGATATTTATCATTTAACACTTTCAACATCGGGGTGATGGCGTTGGTAGTACACGAAGCCGCTGAAATCACTTTATCGTCATCGTTAATGTCTTTGCTGTTAACACCATACACGATATTTTTGACATCACCTTTGGCGGGCGCAGTCAAAATCACCCGTGCAATACCTGAACACGTCAAATGGCGGCTTAAGCCTTCCATATCTTTTAACTTGCCCGTGTTATCAATCAAAATAGCGTTTTTGATACCATATTGGCTGTAATCAATATCTTCAGGCGAGCTGGCGTAAATGACTTTAATAAAGTTACCGTTAGCAATAATGGCTTCGTTGTCTTCATCAATGGCAATGGTGCCATCAAATGAACCATGCACAGAATCACGTCGTAACAATGAAGCACGTTTGGCTAAGTCGCCTTCTTGGGTTTTACGCACAACAATGGCGCGCAAACGCAAGCCTTGACCGCTGCCTGTTTGTTCAATAATCAAACGCGCCAACATCCGACCAATACGGCCAAAACCAAACAACACCACATCAGTGGGTTGTTCTGCGGATTGTAAACCGATAGCTGGAGTCAACTGAGCACGCAAAAAGTCGGTAGGTGATTGGCTTTTATCGCTGTTTTTATAGGCAATAGCAATTTTGCCGACATCCACTTGGCAAGAACCGACATCGTTCATGAGGCTTAAAGCATCTATAAAAGGAGCGGTATCGACAACAGACAATTCGCCTGCAATCATCCGCACACGACGATGCTGCTTGAGAATTTGAATCACTGAACGATTAACGAGGCTACGGCTATACACTTGAACAATGATGTTGCGCTCGCGATAAATTCTGCCAATGATGGGCAATAAATTTTCGGTAATCGCTTCACGATTTTTCCAACGACCAAAATGGTCTTCTTGCAAGGCTAGAATGTTGTTAATCGTCACAACTGTGTCCTCATATCCGCTGATGAAAGTGGCGCGCATTTTAACGGATTTTATGGCTAATGTCTGTTTTTACTGGTTATCAAATGGTGATATGGCGGCAACTATCAAGACTTATGTAGGATTAGGCTTAGAGCCCTTGGCATTTGCTTAACCCTTGCCTTGCCTTCCCTTCGACTCCGCTCAGGGAGCGAGGTACGTTGACGGAGTGTCGTGGCCGCGCAAAGTCATGGTAGCTGAGCGGAGTCGAAGCTACTTTTGATATTTTTCTTTCCATTCATTATACGGCATCCCATAAATATGCTCACGCGCTTGCTCGTAGTCCAGTGTTAAGCCTTTTTCTTCGGCTGCGACTTTGTACCACTTGGCCAAACAATTACGGCAGAAACCCGCTAGATTCATTAAATCAATATTTTGGGTATCGGTACGCTGTTGTAAATGAGCAACTAGACGACGAAAAGCAGCGGCTTCGAGTTCGATTTGGGTGTTTGGGTCGATGGGGTTTGGCATGGGGATTACTCCTAAAAAAAATGAACGGTGAACAGGATTTGAAGCTTTTTTGCTATAGCCTTAATAACGAAGACGCGACGTTAAACGATTGATACCTTTTACTTCAACATGACTTTTTTGCATCATACCTGCTTTTTGTGAGTTGTCCGACAATCTACGCCCAAACGCCACAAACTACGTTACAATTGAGGAACTAAATTTTACATTGTCGAACGAAGCACACCGTTGCCTAGTTCTACTTCTCACTGGAACCCCATCCCCATGAGCGAGAAAAAATCCCAGAAGTTGCTACATCTAAAAACAGGTGGTTTTGAGCGTCGTTGGTCATTAGCCAAAGCCAGTATTGTCGCAGGCACACGTTTTGCCACAAGCAGTGCTAGCACCATGTTCAGTGACGAAGCCACACGTGACCTCAAGCGTAGAAAAAGTATGGGCGAACAAGCTGAATACTTAGTCAATGAGATGGGAAAACTCAAGGGCAGCATCGTCAAAATTGGCCAAATGATGGCTTTATATGGTGAACATTTTTTACCCGATGAAGTGACCCGCGCCTTCCATCAACTTAACGACAATACCATTGCTTTAGAATGGTCAACTATCGAAACGCACATCAAACATGAATTGGGTGAAAAACGCTTTAACGACTTAATTATTGACCATGAGCCATTGGGTGCGGCTTCTTTGGCACAAGTACATCGTGCGCGTCGTAAAAGCGATGGCACTGAACTGGTGCTGAAAGTGCAGTATCCCGGTGTCGCGGATGCCATTGACTCCGACTTGAGCTTGGTCGCGCAAATGATGCGCCTTGCGCGTGTTGTGCCGCAAACGCGTGAGTTTGATGAATGGCTGGAAGAAGTACGGTCAATGATGCACCGCGAAGTCAATTACCCCCAAGAGTTGGAAACGACGCGCTTATTCAAAGAGCATCTTAAAGGCGATGAGCGTTATGTCGTACCGAAAGTGCATCCTGATTATTCGACACAACGCATTGTTGCTATGTCTTACGAACAGGGCGTGCCGATTAACAGCAATGCCATTATGACTTTATCGCAAGAACGTCGTAATAAGCTGGCGGAAGCCTCGCTCGAGATTTGCTTTCGCGAGATTTTTGACTGGGGCGAAATGCAAACCGACCCCAATTTTGGTAATTACTTAGTGCGTTTAGGCGATGGCGAAACCACCCCTGACAAAATTATTTTGTTAGATTTTGGCGCGGTGCGTGACTTTCCTGAAGACTTATTAGACCTAGCGCGGCGATTTACCAAAGCCTCGGCATTGCGCGATAGAGAAGCCTTACTGGCCGCCATGAACAGCTTTAGTTTCTTTGACCCCATGCCTTTAGAAGTGAAAATGGGCATTGGCGACTTATTCTTTTTGGCGGTCGAACCGTTCTCGGATTTAAAAGATGCGCCACCCGAGGCTGTCACTGCCGATGGTCGTTATATGTGGGCAAAAAGTAATTTACACAATCGTGTACTTATACAAGCAGCAAAGTCAGCCGCTAACCGTCACTTTACCGTACCACCGAAAGAGCTGATGTTTATTAGCCGTAAATTTGTCGGTGCTTATACCTTTATGACGGTGATTGATGCTCAAATTGATGGCCAAAAACTATTAGCACCGTTTTTAGCAAAGTTTTAATGCTGATATGGTGTAGGGGCAGCAATAGCGTTCCCTCTCCTGTTAGGAGAGGGTTAGGGTGAGGTCTAAAAGCTGTGTAATTGACCTGTTATTCAGTCACAAAACCCACCCTCACCCCAACTCTCTCCCTGAGAGCTAGCGTATGCACACAAGTTTTTGTATAAACACTAAATGAGGATATGAGCATGGAAATTCCCCTCCTCGGAGGGGCTAGGGGTGGGTTTAATCGCACAAAAACCAGTGCTTTTTACTACTAACACACCCCTAACCCCTCTCAAGAGGGGAATTTAACTCTTTTTATTGACTCATTCATTACTCAAAAGATGTGTGCATACGCCACCTGATAAGGGGGAGGTTGGGAGGGGTTATTTGGTATGACGCAAAACGCCACCCTAACCTTCTCCCTTCGCTTGGGACGCATTTTTAGGCAAAACAGCTTTGGGCGGTTTTGGCCATATACGAATCCGATGCCGACCCGCTTCTTTTGCGGCATACACACCTTGGTCGGCGTTATCAATTAAGGTGGTAATACTGTTGCTGTCATCGGGCGTTAATGTTGCAAGCCCAATACTCACCGACAACATCTTGCCTGCTTTTGAACTACGATGAGGGATATTTAACGCATCTACGGCTTTTTGTACTTCTTGCGCAAGAATAAACGCCCCGTCACTATCGGTATTCGGCAGCAATAACACAAATTCTTCGCCCCCATAACGTGCCGCTAAATCGGCAGGACGAGTAGCCATTTTCTTTAAGGTGCGCCCTACTCGGCTTAATGCTTTATCGCCTTCCAAATGACCGTAAGTATCGTTATAGGGTTTGAAGTGGTCAACATCTATAAACATCAACGAGATAGGATGTTGTTCGCGCTCCGCCACGCCCCATTCACGCGCTAAGGTTTCGTTAAAATGCCGACGATTTGCTAAGGTCGTTAACGCATCTTCTTGAGAAATACGCGCCATTTCTTGACTGAGCTTATTGAGTTGTTGTTTTTCTATTTCAATTAATCGCGATTGTAAAAAAGCACGGCGGTCGCGTTGGTCAATCATAAAAGCAATCACTAAACCAATGACATTTGATAGTCCCGTATAGTGCGTATATTGGCCAAAATCGACTGTTAAGTGAAAGGTAATAATCACCGCCATCGCCGACAATGCGGAGAAAATACCAATAAGAACCGTTGCTGCAATACGCAAACTACCTAAGCTATACACCAACATATAAATAAAAATAACCAAATAACTGGCTTGCTGATTAATATAATCACTATGAAATAACGACGCAGAAACGGTAATTCCTGATAAGCCTAAAAAAGAGCATGTGCCAATATAGGTCGAATAATAACGGTCACAGCTGCGCGTAGAAACACAAAAACCAATGACGGCAAAAATAAATGCGCCTGCCAGATAAATACCTAACCAAACGGATAAATTATGCGCCAAGGATTGTGGCGAAGAGACATAATGCACTTGCTGATAGGTTAATAAACCAATAAATAAGTAAAAAAGTACCGACGCTAGGCGGTTGTTTTGCATCACCGCAATGGCACGTTGCACCACATGCACACGATAACATTGCTCTAAGTCATGCGGCATACGTTCACGACGACGTTTATGGTCGTTGAGCAAGCCCATAATCGTGGTCCGCTCTTGCGCTAAAATATCATGACTTAATGCGGCAACAGGATGTTCTTGACTACCCGTTTGCGTAGAAAAATCTCCGATGGGTTGCATAATTAGGCGAACTCTTATTTTTATAGGTTATTGTGGGATAATCGTGCCAGTATTCGCTAGTATCGGCAAGGCAAAGATTCGACATAATCGTTATCTCACCTTCTAAAAGTCGGCTAGTTCCAGTAGCATCTCACTTTAACTATTTATTTTTGCTTTCTTATGACTACTCGCTTAACTATTACTCGTCCCGATGACTGGCATATTCACCTGCGTGATGGTGAAATTCTCAATACTACCGTTGCCGATGTCGCCCGTTATTTTGGTCGCGCCATTTGTATGCCTAATCTTGTGCCGCCTGTCAAAACGACCGACGAAGCACTTGCTTATTACCAACGTATTATTGCCGCATGCCCTGCTCAATCCACGTTTAAGCCGTTGATGGTGTTGTATCTTACCGACCATACCGATGCCGCCGATATTGCCAAAGCCAAAGCGTCAGGCATTGTGCAAGCGGTTAAACTGTATCCAGCAGGGGCAACAACAAACTCTCAATCAGGCGTAACGAATTTAGAAAAAGTTTACCCCGTCTTAGAACAAATGGCCGAACATGGCGTACCGTTATTAGTGCATGGCGAAGTCACTCATGCTGATATTGATATTTTTGACCGTGAACAAGTATTTATCGACACTATTCTTGCGCCTTTACACCAACGCTTTCCTACGTTAAAAATAGTCCTTGAACATATCACCACGAGTGATGCTGTGCAGTTTGTTGAAAGCACCAATAGCAATATTGCCGCGACCATTACCGCGCATCATTTATTATTTAATCGTAATCATATGTTGGTGGGTGGCATTCGTCCGCATTATTACTGTTTACCGATTTTGAAACGGCAAACGCATCAAGCGGCATTATTAGCAGCCGCCACGTCGGGTAATCCAAAATTTTTCTTAGGTACCGATAGCGCACCCCACGCCATTGGCGCAAAAGAAGCCGCGTGTGGTTGCGCGGGTTCTTATACCGCTCATGCCGCCATTGAGTTATATGCTGAAGCCTTTGAGCAAATGAACGCTTTAGATAAACTAGAAGGCTTCGCCAGCTTTTATGGTGCCGATTTTTACGGTTTAGCGCGCCACAATGACAGTATTACGCTAGTAAAAGAAGAATGGACTGTCCCTGACAGTTACACATTAGGGCAAAGTGTTGTCGTGCCGATTCGCGCAGGGGCAACAATTGCGTGGCGGGTATTATGACCGAGCATAAACATCCTATGGCGGCGCGTTTTCGGGGGTTTTTTCCTGTGATTGTTGATGTGGAAACAGGCGGCTTTAATGCCGATAGCGACGGCTTGCTGGAAATAGCGGCTGTGCCCTTAACCATGCTCGACAACGGTGATTTAGCGCCTTTACCTGCCCTACACGCTCACATTCAACCTTTTGAAGGCGCAATCCTCAATCCTGCGGCTTTAGCGTTTACAGGTATTGACCCATTTAACCCCTTGCGCGGTGCTGAACCCGAAAAAGATGCCCTCAAACGGATGTTTCACGAACTGAGAAAGCTACAGCGTGAAGCACAATGTAATCGTTGTATTTTAGTCGGTCACAATGCCAACTTCGACTTGCAGTTTGTCAAGGCGGCCGTTGACCGTCAAAACCTAAAAAACAGCAATCCTTTTCATCCGTTTTCGGTGTTTGATACGGTGACATTGGCAGGATTGGTCTATGGACAAACGGTATTAGCCAAAGCGTGTTTTAGTGCAGGCATGGAATTTAGCAACGAGGACGCACATTCAGCCTTATACGATGCCGAAAAAACCGCAGAATTGTTTTGTTTGATGGTGAATCGTTGGCGTGTTTTAGAGCTAGCATCTCTTTGATTTGAGATAACTGATTTTAGACAATAAATAATCAACAGTCTCCTACACTATTTAGGACTTACGCAGCACAAACGCGGCGTAAGACCTAAATAGTAGTGCCTAAGTGATGTTCACTCGGTGCTATCGTCTAAATCATCATCTTCATCGTCTAAATCGAAATCATAGTCCTTGATTTTGCGTAACAAACGACGTTCTTCAAGAATATCGTCAATGACACGACGCTTGGTCAATGAATTTTTGACATTGTTGCTTTTATTGACATCTTCATTGTCAAAGTCATTACTCGACTCTTCATCAAAAGCATCATCCAATTCAAATTCCTCAGATTTTCCGCTTGACATAGTCACCTCTCAGCATTCAAGGAGCGGCTATATACTAGAGTAGTTCAAAAAAGTAAAGACATTTGCCAAAATCAGACGACAAACGGCCAAAAAACACGATAAAAACAAAATTAGTAGGAAAAATAGATATTTAGAGAGATAA
>JBKJUH010000269.1:0-2923 GCA_046590075.1 Agitococcus sp. | reverse complement strand
CAATGACAACGCTAGTTTAATGTCTTTTGCTTGTGTACTTTTATCGCCACCCGCCAATAAAACAATGACTTCTTCTCCGCGCTGAACAAAATACACGCGGGAACCCGCTCCATAATGAATACGCATTTCTGATACCCCTTCGCCGACTGGCTCTACATCGCCAAAATTACCTAATTGCGCACGACGAATACGCGCATCAATTCTTGCTCGTACTTGCACATCACGTAAGCCAGCAAACCATGAGCGATACACGTCGGTTTGAATAATTGTTTTCACGATTAAAATGTATCCCATAAAATACAAATAGGCAAGTTTTGTGACCAACAAACCTATGCCAAATATTTACAAACTCATGTGTAAACCTAAGAAACAACAACGCCCCAATAAAGGGGCGTTGACGACACAACTAAATCTTAACGATTAGAAGCGAGTTTCCATACCAAAACCGAGGAAGGTCGCATCTGTACTTGTACCACCAGTACCAGTCACATTGTTATCTTCGGTACCAGTAGCCAAATTAGCAAAGGCTTTAGTGTTTTGCGTGAAGTTATAATCCACACCAACACCAATTAACATGATTTCATCATCCATCCCACCGCCAACATAATCTTGTTCCACAGAAAGAACTTCACCGCGAAGGGTTACTTTATCCATATCATAAGAGCCGCTTACAACAATAGCTTGCTCTTTATCTGCAAAACCAACACCAGGAGATGTGGCTGGCTCAGCTGTTTGGAACATGACACTCAAAGTAATGTCACTCATTTTATAACGAGCCACAAAACGCATAGCATCCACCTCGGCTACTTCTTTATCCATTGCAGCGGACAAATACAAGCTGTCATCTTCGTAGCTTAATGCTAAAGAAATAGCATCCGCGATGTGATCTTCATTACAACCAATAGTATTTGCAAAAGCAGGAGTAACAGCGGCGCACGTGCCTACACTATTGCCACCTTTTTCACCAGGCTGTAATGTCAAATTTGCACCAAACACATCTAAAAATTTTGGAGAAACATAGTTAATAGAGTTAGCTAAACGGTTTTGACCATAGATAAAATTACCGATATCCAAGTTAGCCATATCATTGAATACGTCAACTGAGTCTTCAGAATTTTTGAATGGGGAGTCAATATGGCCTAAACGGATTGTACCTAACTGATAATGTTTCAAACCGATATAACGTTCACGAGCACCTAAATCATTACCACCAGCCATGTCACCTTGAACTTCCCATTCTGCTTTGTAAACAGCGGTCAATTCGTCAGTTAACTTCTCGTTGCCTTTCACACCAACACGAGACGAATTGCTGTTAAGTTCCCAAACTTTACCGTCCGTACCAGCAACACCAGTGTCCATGTCCATATAGTCTACAGACAAATTCATACGGCCATAAACTGTTGGTGCTGCTTGAGCAACCATTGGCAGAACAAATGCAACACCGACAGCCAAAGCTAATAAATTACGTTTCATTCTCGCGATCCCCTTTCGGATTTTAGGTATAAACCATATTGATTGTACCTTCAGTAAAGCACGCCTAATTAGGAGCGTTTTTGAAGCAACCATATAGCACCGACACAATTTGTAACATTTCGAACAATTTGTCAACAACTTTTGCAAAATTTAATGCACTTTTTTCTAGCAATTCATCCATTAGCCAACATTCTAGTGCCACTAATTAGTGCAATTATACAAATTAGTATCTTCTTGTAACAAATTATTCATACTGTCGTCAAGCAACCCCTAAGCTACTAAACGACAAAAACGGCAAAAAATCACCTTCGGCAACGGTTTGACCTATTTCGACAATTGCCAATCCATCCGCCCATACTGCCGACGATAAAACACCACTACTTTGATTGTTATATCGCTGTAAAAACACACCTTTTTCTGAAGTCTGTAATTGCACACGCAAATACTCTCGACGATTTTGGGCTTTGGCGATGGTAAAATTGGCTTTAATAGGAATGGTGCACGGTGATAATTTTTGTTGTTGCCCTTGATAACTGAGCAAAAATTGACGTGCCAAGACAATAAACGTCACCCACACCGATTGAGGATTACCTGGCAAGCCAATAAACGGGACATTGCTTACTCGACCAAATGCCAACGGTTTGCCTGGTTTAATCGCTATTTTCCAAAGGTCTAATGCGCCACATTGCTGAATGGCCGCTTTAACGTGGTCTTCTTCACCCACCGACACGCCACCTGTCGAAATAATGACATCGGCTGTTTCTGCTGCACTCTTAAAGGCCGCTAAAGTGGCAGGCAAATTATCGGCAATTACACCGCCATCAATGGCAATAAAGCCCAGTTCTTGAATGAGTGCGTTAATCAAACTTCGATTACTATTATAAATTTGGCCAATAGCCAACGGCTGCCCTGCTGCAACTAACTCATCACCTGTGCTAAAAAAAGCCACTTTCAAACGTCGATAAACACGCACTGTCGCCTTGCCAATGGTGGCTAATAAGCCAATGCTGGCGGCTGTTAGTTTTTCGCCTTGTTGCAAAATGCACTGGCCTTTTACGATATCTTGACCTTGTGGACGAATATTTTCTTGTGCGGAAACACGATCTAATAATGTCACACGACCATCGGCCAATACCTGACAATCTTCTTGCATAACAACAGCATTCGCACCATTAGGAATCACTGCCCCCGTAAAAATTCGTGCGATTGTGCCTTGTTGCAGCATCACAGGCTGTGTGCCTGCGGCTATACGCTGACTGACGGTAAACGTCATATCACCTTGTAAATCAGCGGTATTGACTGCGTAACCGTCCATTGCGGAATTAGCTTGCGGCGGCACATCCAAGCTGGAAAATACATCTTCTGCTAACACTCGTCCTACTGCATCATCCAATAGCACTTCTTCTATGGCAGGTAACTTTTGCCGCCCTGCTTGCTGCAACAATGCAAT
>JBKJUH010000243.1:0-5056 GCA_046590075.1 Agitococcus sp. | reverse complement strand
CTCGTCAAACCATCCTACCAAACTATTGTAAATCCTATATTAGCATCGTAGCCCGCAAGGATTGCGGGACAATCATGCGCCAATATAGGAAAGTTGGCCGAATGAACTCACCCCTACCGTTATTTAACCCCGAACAATAATTTTTGCTTCTTTCGCCTCGGCAATAGCCACTTTCTCACGTACCATTTTTTCGATTTCATCAACCAACGATGCTGTGGTAATCAAATGGCTTTTTTCGCCATTCAAATACACCAAACTTTTGGGTGACGCACCCACCACACCAATATCCGCCTCTTTGGCCTCGCCTGGCCCGTTGACTTTACAACCAATCACCGACACATCCATCGGAATACGCACATCTTCTAAACGTGCTTCTAAAGCATTCATCACGCGAATGACATCAAACTCTTGGCGTGAACAACTGGGGCAAGCAATAAAATTAATGCCATTGGAGCGAATGTTTAAGGCACGTAAAATATCAAAACCGACTTTCACTTCGTCTTCGGGTTCTGCCGCTAAAGAAATACGAATGGTATCGCCAATACCGTCTAACAATAAGCCACCCAAAGCAATCGCCGACTTAACTGTACCTGAGCGAAATACCCCTGCTTCGGTCACACCCAAATGCAAAGGCTGTTCAATTTGCGCCGACAATAAACGGTAAGCATCTAAGGTTAAAAACACATTCGAGGCTTTAACACTGACCTTAAAGTCGTGAAAATTCATACGGTCTAAAATATCAATATGCCGCATCGCCGATTCGACCAACGCCGCGCCTGTGGGTTCGCCATATTTTTTCTGTAAGTCTTTTTCTAAGGAACCTGCATTGACACCAATGCGAATTGACAAGCCTTTTTCTTTAGCACAATCAACTACTTCACGGATTTTATCGTCAGAGCCAATATTACCTGGGTTAATGCGTAAACAATCCGCACCCTTATCGGCAACCGCTAAAGCAATGCGATGGTCAAAATGAATATCTGCCACTAACGGCACTTGTACTTGTTGACGAATCAAACCAAAAGCATCGGCGGCTGCCATTGACGGCACAGAGACACGAATAATATCCGCACCTGCGGCCACACAACGCTGAATTTGCGCTACCGTAGCCGCAACATCACAGGTGTCAGTATTGGTCATGGTTTGTACGGTAATGGGCGCATCACCACCGACATATACCGACCCGACGCGAATTTTGCGTGTAACACGACGTTTAATAGGAGAAATGTGCATCGCTACGATTACCTCGATAAACGAAAATTGACAATACCATTGACGGTATACGGTTTTAAGTCGATAGGGCTTTGATTAAAACGGAACTGTACGGCATCGGCTGGATTTAATTCAATGGCAAACGGTGACTCGCCTGTGACGGTCAAAGTATCACCTGCGACTTTTTCGCCATTGGCTAACTCCTTACCACTGGAGTCTCTAATCAATACTTTGGTAGTGGCGGTAAAACTGAGATCTAAAGTATCAATGGCTTGCTGTGTAGTAGACGTATTGGGCAAATTGATGGTATTGGTTGTGGTCGGAGTGGCTTGTGTTACCTCGGCACTAGGACTGGCTTGAAACCATGCCATCACTTTTTTGGGTAATGTACTTTGCCAAACAGCAACACTCACCAATGACAACATTACTAATAACGCTACACCACCCATTGCGCCCCACTTTACCGTGGGCAATCGACGTGGATTCATATCGGGCAAGCGTTGTAAGGGTGGACTTTGTAAGCGCACTTGGGGAGAACGACCTGTATCTGCGGTGTAATACTCATCAAAACGAGCCACTATATCGGAAGATGGTAACGCCACTAAGTCCGCATACAAGCGCAAATAGCCACGAACAAACACAGGCTCAGGCAAGTCTTTATAACTGTCTTTTTCGATAGCCTCTAACATTCTCGGCAGAATTTTTAATGCCGAAGCCACTTGCTCCAACGTTAAGGCTTTGGCTTCACGCGCTTTTTTTAAGCGTTCGCCAGGTCGAAATGACAAATAGCCACCTTGCTCTAGCGGCGACTTTACTGGTTGTTCTTCCATCGTAAATCTCCGTCAAGAACCATTATTCAGCGAACTTAAATAGCTTTGATACTCGTCACTATTGGGATATAACCGTTTTAACGCCAACTCATAACTCCCTAATGCATTATTGTCTTTATTGACTCGCGCTAAACGAATACCCAACCACAAACCACGCGCACTTTGCGACTCTTGTTCAATGGCGCGCAAATAACGCTGATAATAACGGTTTGCTTCGGGATAGTTTTGTTCATCAAACGCAAAGGTCGCTAATTCAATGGCAGGGTCAGGCAAACGATAATTGAGCTTTAAAGCGCGTTCAAAGGTCAACTTCGCTTTTGTCTTATCACCTAAAATCAAGGCAATTTTACCCACATATTCGAGAGCGGTTTCACGACGCTCATAACTTAAATCAGCCGCAGCAATCGAAAACTGTTCCATCGCCTCTTTATACCGCTTTAAACGATACAGTAATACGCCATAATTATTACGCGCTTGCGGATACTCAGGTTTTAAGCTCAATGCTTTACGGTAACTTTGTTCTGCTTTGACAAAATCATCGTCTTTTTCAAGCAACACACCCATGACATTATGGGCTTCAGGCGATTTTGGGTCTAACTCTAAAGCCCGTTGTAAACTTTGTAAGGCTAATTCGGGTTTATTGGTTTGAATATATTCAGCAGCAATCGCCACACGAGCGCGTGAACCTGCAATAGGGTCAACTTTACGGTCATTAGCAAACTCTTGCACTGTACACGCTGGCAAACTGCACAGTGACATCATAATCAAGCACAGATTTTTCAGCATTGGTTTTTAACTCTCATTGGATAGGTGGAATTTTAATTACTGTGGACTACGAATAATCTCACCTTCTTTGATTTTTTGCTGCCAACGTGCGGCGCGGCGTGTGCGGTCTTGTACCTGCCCCACTAATTGCCCACAGGCGGCATCAATATCATCGCCGCGTGTTGTTCGTATGGTACAGACAAAACCCGCATCGGTGAGAATACGTTGAAACGCTAATATCTGTGAGCGTGACGAGCACTGATACGGCGCTTGAGGAAAGGGGTTAAAGGGAATGAGATTGATTTTACTCGGCACATCTTTTAGCAGTTGCACCATTTGATGAGCATGCGTCGCTTGGTCATTCACCCCCGCCAACATCACATATTCCATTGTCACTTTCCGACGACCGCCATCGGCTTGAAACTTCGCCAAAAATCGTTGGCACGCCGCCATTAACTCTTTCAAGGGATATTTTTTATTGATGGGCACTAACTCGTTACGCAACTCATCATTTGGCGCGTGTAAAGACACCGCTAAAGTTACATCAATCATATCGGAGAGCTTATCCATCATCGGCACAATGCCCGATGTCGATAAGGTGACGCGGCGTTTGGACAAACCGTAAGCATAATCTTCTAGCATTAAATCCATGGCAGGAATCACCGCCTCAAAGTTTAATAATGGCTCGCCCATACCCATCATCACGACATTAGTTAACGCACGCGTACGGCTGTCATAGTCTTGATTTTCTTCAAAATAGGAACGATTAGCGACCCACACTTGGCCAATAATTTCGGCTGTTGTTAAGTCGCGTTGAAAACCTTGTTTACCCGTCGAGCAAAAGCTGCAATCTAAAGCACAACCGACCTGTGAAGATACACACAAGGTTTTACGGTCGCCCTCAGCAGGAATCAATACGGTTTCGACCATACTGTTTTCGCCAACTTTTAGTACCCATTTACGCGTACCATCCGTGGAAAATTCTTTATAAACCACTTCGGGAGGACGAATCTCGGCTATCGCTGCTAATTTGGCGCGTAAGGCCTTGGAAACATTGCTCATCTCCTCAAAATTATCGACACCCAGTTGATGAATCCATTTAATAATTTGTGTCGCCCGAAACTTTTTTTCACCAATACCCACAAAAAACTCTTCCAGTTGCGCACGTGTCATGCCCAATAAATTAATTTTTGGCACAACGACAGGCGTTTCGGACGCATTAACAGATGGATTCATAACAACAACCGCAAAACTAAAGGAGATAACATGGAGACGCGATTTTACATGGTATTAGTGACAGACAACAGAAAAAACAAAGGGCGCAATATCTGCGCCCTTTCGCTGCAACACACTCAAATTAACGAGTACGTGGAGCTACTTCAATGGCACTGAACCAATAGGAAATTTCACGCGCTGCAGAGGCTTCGGAATCAGATCCGTGAACCGCATTTTCGTCGATAGAAGCGGCGAAATCAGCACGGATAGTACCTGCTTCGGCATTTTTAGGGTTTGTTGCACCCATAATGTCACGGTGTTTTAATACTGCGCCTTCACCTTCCAATACTTGGATGATGACTGGGCCAGAAATCATAAAGGCCACTAAATCGCCAAAAAAGCCACGTTCTTTGTGTTCCGCATAAAAGCCTTCGGCTTCTGCTTTGGACAATTGTTTCATTTTAGCGGCAACGATTTGCAAGCCTGCGCCTTCAAAACGGCTGTAAATTTGACCAATCACGTTTTTAGCAACGGCATCGGGTTTGATGATAGATAATGTACGTTCGATAGCCATGTTAAAGCTCCTTAACAAGATGAAGTGAATGGGGAAAAATGCAGGACTACGCATTTCATTGAAATTATCGCGTTATGGGAACTAAAAATCGTCGGCAACGATTGTTTAGCGGAGAAATAAGCGATAAGCGCGTAAGTCATAAATCGTCGGCGATTATACGCAGGTTTTAGGCACTTAGCACTTAAACTAACAGTATTTAACCAAGTAGTTTCGACAACGCTGTGTTCAGTTTAGACTCTAAGTCTTCGGATTCGAAATCTTGATACGGAATTCCGAATTGCATTAAAATTTCCTTTAATCGAGTGTAACCACCGGTATTTCTCAACTCCACCCAATGCACGCCTAACTGATCCGCTTGTCTTTTATTTAAATCTGACATCTTATCTGCGACAAACACATTGCTTTCTCGAGCAAAAATAGCATCAGCACTTTCGGGATTACCCTGCCCCATCAGCTTAAC
>JBKJUH010000239.1:0-8006 GCA_046590075.1 Agitococcus sp. | reverse complement strand
CTTGGTTGGTCGCTGTATCTCTAGTTATAAGATCCAGCAACTACACTACTAATTAGAAGGCGGATAAAGCGTAATTAATTTTCGTTGACGAAAGTGCAAACGGGCAAGCTCTATAAGACCGATAGGTGTGTGGCCTTTATGACGGTTTTTATCTGCAATGGCAAACAACAGACGTTGTTTAGCAAAAATAATCGCAAACGCTGATAATAGTGTTGTTTGCGGATCCCATGCTTCTATGGCTTCTGAACCTGCGCCATTAACTTCCATAATTTTAAATCGCTGACCGTGACAGAGTGACGATAAATCGGCAAAACGGACATCAAAACGACCAAAATAAAAATCGGGCATATCTTTGGCGATGGCATCAATAGCAGCGGTGAGTTCAGGAGTAATGTATTGGCTGCTATCTTTATATAAACCACCAACACGGGTAGAGCCAATAGTGGCTAAACGTACTACCTCACCCTGATTAGGAATGTATTGCACAGAGTATTGGCATTGATGTTGGGGGGCAATGAATAAGCGTTTAGCACGTGGGTTGGCAGTGATTAACTGAGCAATTGTTTTTTTACCATCGCCCACGACTTGCGGATAATAGCGAAAAGTCATGCCAATAATTCGCCCTTTGACTTCATCAGGTTGGCGCGCATAAAAAACGCCTGCTTCACCGTCATAGGCTAAATACTCTTGCAGTATCACTACTTCATGGGCTGGAAAATTATGCAGATAATCATTCAATTCCAAAACATTATTAATAAGTCGCACACCATAACCACATAACCCTAAGTTAGGCTTAGCAATGATAGGAAACGCTAAACGTGACTCTGCCATTAATTGCTGCAATTGCGCGAGGGTATACGCATTACAGGTATTCACCGCCACATAAGCCGCCGTTGACGCACGCGCAGTCGCCCCCATGCCCTGAAAGTATTCCAGCTTGCCTTCACCCACTAAACCACCCGAGGTAATATGAGGATTAGCAACAGAAGGCAATGTGGCACTGCGATATTTAGCCGCAAGCGCAAGCCATTGAATTGTTAACGGCACACAAATGACCCATGTCGGTAAGCGCTCTAAAGCACTACGCGGTTGATTTGTCATATCCTGATGTGTGTTTACAACAATAGGCTTGGTACGCAAACGAAAAGTAGTATTTTCCATTAAAAGTATGACCGCCTTTTTTGTACGCATAAGCCAATAACGGCAATACGCTCCGCTTGATTATAAATAGGTCGTTCAAGTTCTTCGCTAAACACATCGGGGTCAAGTTCTTGATATTGCCAGTCATAATCGGAGTCGGCTAATAAACTGGTCATTTCTGCTAAAAAATGGTCACAACCATTAATAATGGCAACGCCTGTATACAGCAATAAACGGCCATCGGTGGCTAAATGCGCTAAGGACTCCTCAACAATACGCACGCTTAACGCTCGGCCAAGTCCTTCGCCACCATGTCGATACAGTCGGGCAAAATCATCATGTAAATAGGGTGGATTAGAGATAATGACATCAAAGTATTGGGTGTTATCGGCCAACACATCACATAACACAACATCTGCCTCCAAACCCGCATGTTGCGCGTTAATGGCACTATAACGTAGCGCAATAGGATTAATGTCGCTGAAGGTGAGCTGAGCTTGGGGGCAATATTGAGCGGCCATTATGCCACCAGCGCCGCTGCCACAACCGACATCTAAGAGCCGAAGACCCGTAGCAGTACTATCGTGAAGTAAATGCTGACGCAGAAAATTGACAAAACGATAGGTATCTGGGCCAAAAAAAATGGCATCTTCACTATCAGTTGGAAATGCCGAATGAATAAATAAACACCGATGAATAGACGAGACTCTAATTGCACTGCGGTATTTACCATTAGCCATTAGCCATAACACGCCTGCATCTTTCAGAAAAGTAAGCACTTTTGGCGGCAGGAGCGCACTCGCAAAGGGTAAGCTCCAGCCAAAGACATCACGTAGATTATCCGCTTCTTCGTGTTGCCTACGCATTAACACCCGTCGATGGGTAACGGGCGTTGATGTAATAAAATGATAAGCTTCGTTTTTCAGCCAATCTAATAAAGCGACCAAGGCAAGCTCAGCGTTAGTTAAAGTATTCATGTGAGTTATCATTTTTAGTAGTAGAAGTGGCAAATAAAGCAAATTCCTGCTGATAACGGTCAAAACAACGCTGACCACATAACAGACGCATCAGTGCGCCTTCAGCAATAAACACAGCACAACTAGGAGAGTCTTCGACTAATGGCTTAATGACTTCTTTTAGCCATGCGCGAGAGTGGAGGATATCAATAGCGGCGTGTAAATCAAAATAGGCGCGCATTTTTTGACTAAAGCCTAGCCTACGCATACCCGCAGACACTTTTAGTGCACGCGAAGGCGCAGTTAACTCAATCACACCCAAAGCACCAATGGACTGATAAGCATAACTGCGCGTTAATGCTAAACCCACCATCATATTATTCAGTGCTAAAGACTGCCAAACGGTCTCGTCAATATCAGGCTGTAACTGCAGCTCTTGCGCCATACGTTCTAATAATAACCCGTGCATCACCTCTTGTTTGCCACGCCCCATTTCATCCCAATAATTACGGGCAAACTCTAATTTGGCGCGTGGCGGTAGTTTGACTTGGGTATACGCCAATAAATCCTCAAAACCTGCTTCGCCTGCAATTTCTTGTGTTAAAAACCACGTCATTTGTTCAATATTGGCTTCAGTCGCTAAAAAATCAAACAGAGGATGATGCTGACCTGCACCTAGCACTAATAACGACTCAAACCAAGCCACAAAGTCATCGCTTTGGCAATTAGCCTTAGGACGAGAGGGGGCTATTTCTAGTCGCAGTTGCTCTAAAAATTGACCTTCTAGTAGTTTACATTCAAGCTCTGTTGCTAAGTTTTCTTGCCATTGGGCAGATGGTTGACAGGGTTGTAAACGTTGGCGATTAAAACGCGCTAGACAGCTATGTAACAATTGCTGATGTTTTAACCCAGACGGTTGCTCAAATATATCCTTAGTAATCAAGGCGAAAGAATGGGTATTTAGGTTTTGTGCGCTAATCATCATACTGTCCTTAAAGGTTTAAGTGAATTAACTAATTGTTTTTATTATATTTTTTGGGGTAAAATCGATATGTGATATATTAGGTGTACCATTCATTTGCTTTTTCATCTGTTGCTATTTTATTAAAAGTTAACTTCTTGGTCTGTACGTTATCTAACATACAAACAAGGAAGATGAGTAGAAACTAGGCAACTATCACTTTTTTGTTTCTTTCTTTCTTTTTTATTACTGATTATCAAAAGGTTATTTAAGGATGACTCATGCGTAATTTGAGCCTCAATCATAAAAGCACCGTTGTGGCGACGGGTGCTATGCTATTAGTTGCGTTTGGATTGATTGCTTTATTTTGGTACTTTGGCGAGATTGAAGAAGAAGCGGTGGTACGCAAAAACAATATTTTGGTATTAAGCGAAGCAAACGCATTGTTATCAGACATTAAAGATGCTGAAACCAGTGCACGTGGTTATGTGTTGACAGGCGAAGAGTCATTCTTAGTGCCTTATCTATCGGTTCGTGACACAATCAAAAGTCATGTTAAAGCCATACGTCGGCTCAGTGCCAACAATGCGGCTGATCGACAACTCAGTATTTTGTCACCGTTAATTGATGCCAAGTTAGCTAATATTGCCGATATCATTGATTTACGCCGCCAGCAACAAACACAAGCGGCACAAGACCTTGTAAAAAAAGGAGAAGGTAAACAGTTGATGGATGCCATTCGTGTCGAAATGAGTCGTTTTATTGTTATTCAACAAGCAATTTTACTCACCGATGACGAAACCTTTAATAAAAATATGCGCAAGTTATTTTTAATTATTGTCACCACCAGTTTATTGGCACTGATTTTATCCCTACTGTTTGTCTATCTGATTTACCTGCAATCACAACAACGACTAAAAAACTTAATTCATCTCGAAACTCAACATTTACTTAAAGCCCAAGAAGTCATCAGCCAACGCTTGCAGGAAGCCAATATCACCTTACAAGAAAATGAGGTTAAGCTTGCCGTTACCCTCAACTCTATTGGTGATGCGGTCATAGCAACCGATGCGAATGCCATAATAACCTTAATGAATCCTGTTGCCGAAGAGCTGACAGGCTGGAAAGAAACCGAAGCTAAAGGCCGCGTCATTGCTGACGTTTTTCATATTATTAATAAGGATAGCCGTAAAATAGTACAAATTCCCATTATGGAGGCGTTAACACATGGCACCATACAAGGTCTAGCCAATCACACCATTTTGATTGACCGCCATAATCAGGAACGCGATATTGCTGATAGTTGTGCGCCTATTCGTGACCGTGTAGGGCAAGTGATTGGTGCGGTGTTAGTGTTTAGAGATGTAACCGAAGAGTATGCGCTACAACAAATTCTGCGCGACAATACGGCTTTAATTGAAACCATTCTCAGTACTGTTGTTGATGGCATTGTCACGCTGCATGCACGCGGTGGCTTAATTGAAAAAGCTAATCCTGCTGCCGAGCGCATGTTTGGTTATAACGCTGCCGAACTGGTGGGTCAGAATTTTAGCTGTTTGATTCCAGAATTAGATAAAGACCAACAGCATGGCTCACTCGCCTATTACAGTGCCAGTGCGGCAGCACGCGCCATTGGATTAGAAAGAGAAGTGGTGGGTAGACGTAAAGATGGCAGCACTTTTCCGATGGAAATTGCCATTAGCGAAATGTGGTTAGGTGGTCAGCGTTATTTTACAGGTGTATTAAGAAATTTAACCACACGCAAACGGGTCGAAGAAGAAAAAACACAGCTAGATGCGATTTTACATGAAAAAAACCTTGAATTACAAAGCGCAAAATTTGCGGCAGAAAAAGCTAATTTGGCCAAATCTGACTTTTTATCGAGCATGAGTCATGAGTTACGCACACCATTAAATGCGATTTTAGGTTTTGCTCAACTGATAGAGTCAGGCACCCCTAAACCTACCCCCATTCAAAAGCGCAGTGTTGACCAAATATTAAAAGCAGGTTGGTATCTGCTGGAACTGATTAACGAAATACTGGATTTGGCGTTGATTGAGTCGGGTAAATTATCGTTATCCTTAGAGCCAATGGCACTGGATGATGTCATGCACGAATGCCAAACCATGATTGAACCACAGGCGCAAAGTCGTGGCATTCGTGTGATATTTCCAGCCTTAGGTGCTTGTCATTTTGTCCGCGCTGATAGAACCAGAGTCAAACAAGTGCTGATTAACTTGTTATCAAATGCCATTAAATACAATACCATCGGTGGAACAGTCATTGTGTCCTATGACGTTATCTCGCCAGAACGCATTCGTATTTGTCTTGAAGATACAGGCGAAGGTTTATCTTCCGAAAAGCTATCGCAACTGTTCCAACCTTTTAACCGTTTAGGCCAAGAAACCCAATCCGAAGAAGGCACGGGCATTGGCTTAGTGATGACGAAACGCTTAATTGAACTAATGGGTGGTGTCATTGGGGTTGAAAGTACCGTTGGCAAAGGTTCGGTGTTTTGGATTGAGCTGGCGTTAACGGGTAAGGAAAAAGTCCATGTGCAAGCGGATGAGCTGATGGATGTCATTATTAACCAAACCGAAAAAGACGCGTGTTTATATACCCTGCTTTATGTTGAAGATAACCCCGCCAATTTAATGCTCGTCGAAGATATTATGAAGCGGCGCACGAATATTCGGTTATTGAGTGCCAAAGATGGTAAACATGGCATTGAAATTGCCCGTACTTGCTTACCCGATGTCATACTGATGGATATAAACTTACCTGGCATTAGCGGTATTCAAGCCTTGCGAATTTTGTCTGATGACCCAACAACTACCCATATTCCTGTGGTAGCGTTGAGTGCAAATGCCATGCCGCGTGATATTGAAAAAGGCTTAAAAGCGGGATTTTTTCGTTATCTCACGAAGCCAATTAAAGTGAATGAATTTATGGAAACACTCGACGAAGTGTTATTGATGCAAGCTGCACGCACAGATACTGAGGAAGAATACAATGCTTAACCCCCCAGATGTTCTCAACGCTAGTATCCTCATTGTTGACGACCAAGAGCCCAATGTCTGTTTGTTGGAGCAGTTGTTGGCTGATGCAGGCTACAACCATGTGAGTTCAACAATGAACCCTGTTGAAGTGTGTGCCTTGCACCGTAAAAATTGTTATGATTTAATTTTGCTAGACTTACAAATGCCTGTAATGGATGGTTTTCAGGTGATGGCGTGCTTAAAAGAAAATGACCAAGATAGTTATCTTCCTGTGGTGGTATTAACTGCTCAACCTGCCCATAAACTCCGTGCCTTGCAAGCAGGTGCAAAAGATTTTATTAGCAAACCCTTTGATTTGCTAGAAGTAAAAACCCGCATTCATAATATGTTAGTGGTGCGATTACTGTATAAAAAACTCGAAAACTACAGTAAAGAGTTAGAGCAAACCGTACTTGAACGCACGGCCGAACTGCGTGAAAGTGAAGCACGTTTTCGGAGTTTGACGGAGTTGGCGTCTGACTGGTATTGGGAGCAAGACGAACATGGGCAATTTACCAAAGTCTCAGGCCCAGTGTTAGAAATGCTGGGAATTCAGGTGAGTACCTTAGACGGTAAAGAAAGCCATGCTCAAGATGAACAGTGGGATGAAAGCGAACGAGAGGCCTTAAGAGCGACGATTGCCGCCCGCCAGCCTTTTATTGATTTTGACTTTAGTCGTAAAAATGCCGATGGCACACGGCAACATTTTAGGGTCAGCGGTGAGCCGATGTTTAACCAATCCTGTCGTTTTATTGGTTATCGAGGGATTGGTGTGGAGTGTTCCGCCAGTAAGTAGTCAAGTATTAGGGCAGAAGATAACAAAGGATTATGATGGACATATCACCACAAGGTCTTAAACAAAATCAACTACTGGCTGTATTGCCTAAAACTGAAATTGATTTATTGATACCGCATTTAGAGTTGGTTTCTTTGCCACTCGGCACGTTAATTTACGAACCTAATAAATCATTTGATTATGCTTATTTTCCCACTACCTCGATTGTTTCCCTGCATTTTGTCACGGCATCTGGCGCCTCGGCAGAGACAGCAGGGGTAGGACATGAAGGCATAGTAGGGATTGCGTTGATTTTGGGCGGTAATACCATGGCTAGTTCGGCAATGGTACGTAGTGCGGGTTATGCCTACCGTATAAAAGCTAAATGTTTACAAGAACTATTTAATGAAAGTGACGACCTCAGGCTATCGTTACTGCGTTATACCCAATCAATGATGACGCAAATTATTCAAACAGCGGCTTGTTATCGCCATCATAGCGTTGAGCAGCAATTGAGCCGTTGGCTGCTGTTAACCATTGACCGTCTTCCTAATGGCGAATTAGTCATGACACAGGAATTAATTGCCTATATGTTGGGCGTACGCCGAGCAGGTATTGCCGAAGCCGCTGGCAAACTCCAACAATTGGGTTTTATTCGTTATCGTCGAGGCCATATTACCGTCACTAATCGTGTCGGATTACAGTCGTTATGTTGTGAGTGTTATTTAGCCGTCAAGAATGAGTTACTACGGATTTCGACGCTACATTAATTAAGCTTCGGTAGATAATGTCGCAACAGCAGAAAATACTAGATTAAAAATTGTCTAAAAACGATGCGCCACAGCCAACAATACATGCCATTGCCCAACAACCGTATTCGTATTATTATATGCCGCCCTTTTTAGTGGGCAAAACTGAGTGTTATCAGAATTCTGCCTGATGTATAACGCGTATTGTTGGGCTTTCCCTCTAATACGCTCCAGTTTTAAGCCCATCAAAATCCTACTAACGTCGGTAGGTCAAGAAAAGCGAGTTTTGTCGCACTTGTCTCTTTATTTCCCGTTACTTTTTGCTTAGTCTCTACCAGTGCTGGTAGCAGGCTGAATATCCAAAGCTATACAATTTAGGACTTACGC
>JBKJUH010000231.1:0-8219 GCA_046590075.1 Agitococcus sp. | reverse complement strand
GTGCGATGGGTTCTAAAAAAGTCGTTGAATGCGATAAATTAGCACAGAACCCTCCCCAGAGTGCTGGCTATGATGTAACTCAGAAAGTCATTGCAGTAAGAGAGTGATTCAGTTATTAACTAACACATTCAATAATCCAGAGGGAATTTTTTATGTCCACGATCAAGCGTTGTGCATTAATTACAGGCGCGTCTGCAGGCATTGGCGCCAGCTTCGCACGTTATTTAGCCGCAGAAGGTTATGATTTATTATTGGTTGCCCGTCGTGAAGAACGTTTACGTGACCTTGCAACTGAGTTAATGGCCGCTTACAGCATTCGGTGTGAGATTTTTGCTGCCGATTTAACCAATCCTGCTGCGCCCAAAGCCATTATGGCGTATGCCGCCGAGCAACATTTACAGATTGATTTTTTGGTTAATAATGCAGGTTTGTCGGGTCGAAAATTATTTGTCGAAACGCCTTGGGAGGAATTGGCAGGTGAGATTCAATTAATGATTACGGCAGTGACGGAGTTAGCACGTTTGGTTGCCCCCGACATGAAAGCACGCGGTTGGGGACGCATTATCAATCTGTCTTCTATTGCTGCTTTTGCCCCACCCGCAGCGAGTTTGTTATATACAGGCATTAAAAGTTATGTCTTGTATATGTCGGAATCGTTGGATATGGAGCTAAAACCGCATGGCGTGCATGTAACCGCGTTATGTCCGGGTTTTACCTATAGCGAGTTTCACGATGTCATGGGTACACGTCAAGAAGCGAATAATTTACCTTCAATCTTGTGGCAACAACCCGAAGATGTTGTCAGCGAAGGTTATGCAGCGGTGATGAAAGGTAAGCCTGTCTGTGTGCCGGGTATGGTCAATAAGGTAGTCACGGCCAGCATGCGACCTATTCCCGAAGCCGTGCGTTATTTTTTAGGGCGAACCCTGAATCCCTTCAAATAATATGACAATTAAGCACTAATGCAAAAATTTACCGTTTGCACTGAGCCTGTCGAAGTGCCTTGCGATATGCGCTTGACAGGTTCAGCATGAATTAGAAGTAAAAAGAAGGATTTTTAATCCGATTTTTTTAAGCTATCCGCTAATAAACGATTCATTTCACCGTGCAACCACTGGCGTAAATCTTGGCGAACGGTATCTAAATGTTGCTCAATTAAGTCGTCGGCATTTTCCAAAAAGCTTTTTTTCAGCTCTTGCTCAATAGACGATGGGGGAAAAATCGATGTCGGCATAGACATCATCGGGCGCGGCATGGCGACAGCAGCACTCGCAATCACGCGCTCAAACAGTTGGCCGCCCAAAGACAGACAAACATCTTGTAGCTCATCAAACACATTTTGACGAAAGTCAACGGGGGAGCGTTGCCAACGTTGGGGAAAGTTCGAGCCTAATTCAATGGCCATAAGACAACTCACAAATCATGTTTTTCGAGGCTAAAGCCTTGTTGTTTATAATATTGCCAGCGTAGGCGGGCAGCCTGCTTACTTGCTTCGTCACTCCCCACGACCTCAAGCACACGCTGAAACTGTGCTAAACCTTGAGGCTGACGTTTACTGATATTGACACAGACACCATCACTTTCGGCGAGTGTCTGTAGACTAATTAACACAGGTGCAGCAATAAACGCACCGTCTCCTACGCGATGATGCGCCAAAAAACTCTCAGGTTTATATGACCATAGCCAGTCATCACAGGCCTGTGCTTCGGTATCATCTTCCACCAAAACAGACACCCGATGGCCGTTAGTTACCGCTTTACTGGTCAGTTTGCACAGGGCGAGCAGTCGAGCATCAAGTGTTTGCTCTGACAGCAAATAAAAATCAACGCGCAACACGGCTACTCAAATAGTGCATCAATAACGGGACAGGGCGACCTGTTGCGCCTTTTTGACCACCACTGAGCCATGCTGTGCCTGCAATATCTAAATGCGCCCATGTGTAATCTTTGGTAAAGCGTGACAAGAAGCAAGCCGCGGTGATTGCGCCACCAGTTGGGCCACCAATATTGCCCATGTCAGCAAATGGCGAATCTAATAACTCTTGATAATCTTGCCAGACAGGCATTCGCCATGCACGGTCATTACTACGTTGCCCTGCTTCTACTAAGGCGTTGGCTAAGTCATCATTTGGACTAAACAAACCAGAAACCACCTTGCCTAAAGCAACAACACACGCGCCTGTTAAGGTGGCAATGTCAATGACAATGGCAGGTTCATAACGAGCAATATAGGTCAGGGCATCACACAACACCAAACGACCTTCGGCATCAGTATTCAAAATTTCTACCGTTTGCCCCGACATGGTCGTGACAATATCACCTGGCCTAGTGGCTTTGCCAGACGGCATGTTTTCCGCTGCGGCAATAACACCAACGACATTAATCGGCAGTTTGGCAGCCATTAAGGCTTTTATCACGCCAAATACCGACGCTGCGCCACACATATCATATTTCATTTCATCCATGGCGGCAGCAGGTTTAATGGAGATACCGCCCGTATCAAAGGTCACGCCTTTACCCACTAAAACAACGGGTTTGTCGCCTTTTTTGCCACCGTTGTACGCCATAACAATCAGTTTGCCTTCTTGGTCTGAGCCTTTGGATACCGCTAAAAACGCACCCATGCCCAATTTTTCCATCTCTTTTTCGTCCAAGACAGTCACACTGAGCTTCCGTTGATTTTTAGCCAGCGCATGGGCTTGTTCGGCCAAATAACTCGGATGACAGATATTGGGTGGTACATTACCTAAGTCACGGGCAAAGTTTAGGCCAATAGCAACTGATTCGCCCCATGTTAAAGCAGCTTGACCCAAACTATTGGCAAGGTTTTCGCCAACCACTAAGGTCAAATGCGATAAGCCGGTGTCGTTATTTTTTTTGCTTTTATAGTCCTCAAAACGATAACTCGCTTCTAGCGTGGCGCGGGCAATATCGCTAATGACTTCGCTAGGGCTGCGGTCAATTACAGTTAATTCACTTAAAAAACTATAGGCTTTTTGCGTTTTTGCATTTAAGGCTTTATAAGCATGGGCGGCTACTTTCTGTAAGGCACGGCCATTAAACTCGGTAATACTGCCCGCGCCAACAATTAATACTAACGGTGTGCTGGTATTTGCGAGATGATATACGGATAATGTTTGACCCAGTTTGGCCTCAAAGTTGGCCGCTTTCAATATCGCCGATAATGCGCCTGCACTGATGGTATCAAGGGCTTGGCCTGTGGCACACAGACCTTCAGATGTCATGGGTACAATAAGGACATCAGTGGCAATGAGCGCAGCATTAACGGAAGGAAGTAACGCAAATTCCATGAAAGTCTCACTTAAAAGAAGGGTGTGGGTTCTAAAGCCGTCAAAAGATTTGGACTTACGCATCGCACCGCGATTAGCGCGTTTTGTAAACATAAAGCCGCCTAAAGCGGCTGAAATGTGAGCAAATAAGCGATAACCGCGTAAGTCCTAAAATGACGTTTAGTTTACCGATTACTCGTCCAATTAACAGCACACAAGGCCGTAAAACTGTGATTATTCGTCGCTATTTAGCTAGTCAATTGTTAATAACTACGCTTGCCGTCACCGCGTTATTGACCCTTATTCTGATGGGTGGACGGATAATTAAATATTTTGGCATGGCTGCTCAGGGTAGGTTAGATGTCGAGTTGTTATCGGCGGTATTATTGTATCGGCTACCGGGCTTCTTAGAGTTGATTATTCCGTTAGGTTTGTTTATTGCTGTGTTGTTGGTGTTTGGTCGTTTATATATTGATAATGAAATTTCGGTATTGACGGCAAGCGGTATTAGTCGTTGGCAACTCGTCGCGTTTAGTTTGCCGTCTATTTTGTTGGTGACCGTGTGCGTGGCTGTTTTTAGTTTTTATTTAACGCCACACGGTAATTTGGCCTCAGAAAAACTGTTTAATCAACAAGCGAATCGCAATACCTTTGATATGGTCAGGGCGGGACAGTTTCAGCGTGTCGATAATAATATGCTGTATGCGCGAGCCTTGTCGGCAGATAAAACGCAATTGTTAGATGTCACCTTGTACAACGAAAAATCACGCCCCGATGGTTCGGTGCAACACACCCTGCTTTACGCTAAGAATGCGCGCAGATTTTTTGATAACACCACGAATTTAACCTATATCGAGCTATCTGAAGGTTATCGTTATGAGTTAATGGCAGGGCAGTTAAGTTATAGTCAAATTCGTTTTCAACAATACCGTATGCGCTTAATTCTGAATAACAACGAAAAAGAAATCAGTCGTACCCGAACCATGACCACAACCGCCATTTATCAACGATTACAAGCAGGTGATTTGCAGGCCTTAGGCGAATGGTTATGGCGTTGCTCCATGCCGCTCATTGCCCCCATTGCGGCGTTGCTAGCCTTGCCATTAGCAAAAGTGAATCCGCGTCAAGGTCGTTATCTCAAGTTATTACCTGCTATTTTGCTGTATATCAGTTTTGTCGTGCTAGTTGGCGCAACGCGAAATAGTATCGAAAAAGGTAAATTACTCCCTATCGCATTATGGGCGGTGCATATCGGTTATTTTGTCCTTGCTTTGTTATTGTTGTGTTGGGACAGCATGGGTCGTCGTTATCAAGCATGGCAACAACAACGACAAGGAGCAGTCATATGAATTTGCTTAGTCGTTATGTTGGCCGTACCGTGTTGTTATCTATGTTAATGGTGTTAGTGCTGTTATTGGGTTTAGATTTAGTGTTTTCTTTTTTAGGTGAGTTAGAAGACTTAAAGGCCAACTATCAAGCACCGCAAGCGTTAATGTTTGCCTTGTTATCGTTGCCTTTTCGCCTCTGTGACATGATGCCAATAGCGGCCTTAATCGGTGGTATTGTTGGCTTGGGAATGTTGGCAAACAATGCCGAATTAACCGTGATGCGTGCCGCAGGTATTAGCATTTGGCGATTGGTGTGGTGGGTGATTAAGCCTGCGATGTTATTGGTTGTCGTCAGCTTGTTGCTTGCTGAGTATGTCGTACCCAATAGCCAAGAAATGGCTGACTCAGGGAAAGCGAAAGCATTAGGTGAGCATTATAAAGTGGGAGAGTTGTCGGGCTATTGGCAGCGGCAAGACGGCATTTTCGTGCAAGTGCAACGTGTCACACCCGATGGCGTTTTGCATGGCATTAGTTTTTATCAGTTCAGCGAGCAAGGCCAGTTACAACGCACCCAATTTGCCAGCATAGGTCAATATCAACATAGCAATGAGTGGTTACTAAAAGGTGTGAGTCAAAGCGTGTGGGCAAAAGATGGCTCAACACAAGGGCATCAATATTCATCCATGATTTGGCGCAGTGAACTTACGCCCGACTTTTTACGATTAGTGACAGTTTCCCCTGAGTATTTACCGCCTACACATTTGTTTCAATATGCCGATTATTTGGAGCGACAAGGCTTATCATCGAGCGCGTATTTTTTAGAGTTTTGGAAAAAAGCCCTCGCCCCTATTGCCGCCTTGTCGATGGTATTGGTCGCGTGTTCGTTTATTTTTGGCCCTTTGCGCTCGGTAACCATGGGTTTGCGTATTATTTCGGGTATTTTGGCAGGCTTAGGTTTTCGTTATTTACAGGATTTTGCAGGTTATGCCAGTTTGGTGTATCACTTCTCACCATTACTCGCTGCAGGCTTACCGATTGCATTAAGTTTGCTGTGGGGACTTGTCGCTTTGCACAGAGTAAGGTAAAACAATAGCGTGGCTGTACGTTTTGCAAGATGAAACAATAACAGCTAGAGTTAATTGGGAAAGTATGGAAACTGAACGTGAAAAAGAAGTGACTCGTTTCTCAAAAGTACATTTGGCAGTAAAAATGCGAATAGTGTAAGCTCCATTGAAAGAACACGCACAGCACTGACGCATCTCACCAAGATTTGCGCGTGATATGAGCATAAAACCATTAAAACAGGTTGAAATGTGAAGCGATAATTGCGAAAGTCATAAAGCATAGCAACACAAAAAACCACCCAGCAAAGGGTGAATTGAAAATAACCGAAAATAAAGAGAATACCATTTTGCTAACTTGGACTTCCGCTGAAGCCACCGATGTCGGGGCAAAGCGCAAAATTAATGAAGACTCCATGCTGTCACGTGCAGATGTCGGCCTGTGGGTAGTGGCTGATGGAATGGGCGGACACGCAGCGGGAGACGTGGCAAGTCAGACTGTAGTCGCAGCCTTAGCACAATTAAAACCCAATAAAGACCTCGCTGATTTTGTTGATGCCATTGAAGACAAGCTGTTATTGGCCAACCAGCAGTTGCGTCGGCATGGTCAAGATGCGTTGGGTGGACGAACGCTAGGTACAACCGTTATTAGCTTGTTTTTTGCCGATACCATGGGTGCGTGCGTGTGGGCGGGTGACTCAAGAGCCTATTTGTTTAGAGAAGGTGAGCTAACTCGCATTTCGCATGATCACTCTGCAGTACAAGAAATGATCGACTCGGGCATGATTACCCAAGAACAAGCGGGTTTTCACCCTCATCGTAACGTCATTACGCGTGCCGTGGGTGGTGGCGAGCAGTTATATCCCGAAGTTCGTGTTTTTACACTGCAAGCAGGCGATTGGTATTTAATTTGTAGCGATGGCCTCTATAATGAAATTAGTGAAGACGTCATCGCTGCACATATTGTTCAAGAGACAGTAGCAGAGTCCGTACGAATATTAATGGAAAAAGCCCTAGCGCCTGGCGCCTTAGATAATGTCACGCTTATTGTCGTGAAAATAGGGGAGGCATAAGATGAAAAATGATTATCCCGAAGCGAACGCCCGTCTTGCGGAAGTCGCAAAAAACTGGGCTGACGGTGAAGTCAGCCACGAGATGTGGCGCAAAGAACGCCGTTCTATTATTTCCTCACTACTCACTAGTCGTCGTGACTGGTTAGCAGGCGAAAATAAAACGACTCCTCCTAATAAGCGTAGCAAACTGATCAATGCCACATTGCCAAGCGTTAAAATTCCCCAGCATTTACTCGCAAGTGCAGATGCCCAAGTTAGCGTGTTGATGAGTCGTGATGGGGATGTCGATGGTGATGTTTTGTTATTGGCAGTGTTATTATTAGTCATGATATTAACAGCGATACTTTTACTGTATGTAATGTAGTTTTTATCTGAAAATTACAGGTCTTTGTCGCGAACTGCGTCGATTTGTTGGACAATTTAACGAGTAAGGTGTTATTGCTTGTTCTATGCTTGTCCTCAAACTACACGGAACAAGACAATGAGCCAATTCCAACCCATAACACCTCCGCTGAAGCGTAGTGACTTTGCCAAAAGCACCAAAGTGGCAACAGGCATCGTTCATGGCCGTCGGCCGTTATTACGTGATTTAGGCTTGGTAGTGACTCATGCGGCTGAATTGCCTTGGCTGTTGTTGCCCCTAAAATCCGAGCCAGATGTTCATCCCGAATTGTTGCCAGCCAGTTATCCGAGTTATGTTGACTATTTGTCGGTTTTGGCGCAAATGATTATACCCACCGAACGTCAATCCATCTCTTATGGCACATTAGCGATTATTCCCCCCGATTATGTGTGGCCGCAAGAAAAACGCCAAAGTAAATGGTTTTTTATCAATGGTATTTGTACCAGTCCCGCAATGGCCTTGCTGGAAACGCGCGAAATGGCGGCAACCTTTCAACGCCCCATTCATTTAATTCATATACCAACGGCAGGCGTGGTTCGAGATTTGTGGGGTGCGATTACCGCGCGTACCTTGCGTAAAGACGGGCGTTTATCGCGTCCCTCATTTAATATTATTAAAAATGCCTTAATAAGCCACGAAAAAGTCGTGTTAGCCACGTATTCTCAAGGCACCATTATTGCCAGTTATGTGGTACGAAAAATTCTCAAAGACCCAGTGTTGCGCCAGCACGCCCATAAGCTAGAGGTGTATTGCATTGGGGGCGCAGCAGATAGTTTACATACCGACCGCACCTTAAGCTCGGAGCATGGTCATAGTGTGCCGTATGTTGAACACTTTGCGAATGGCAAAGACTTTTTTGCCCGTGTTGGCGTGTTAGCGCATTATCATGATACCTCAGGTGCGATTTTTGTCATTCCCAACAAAAAAGGCCACATGTTGAACGACCACTACATTAAAGGTATTGGTCGCGGTGATTATTGTGATCAGCGTTCGCGCTTGTATAAATACGCGAATGGTGGTGAGGCAGGAGTACACGATTATATTCCTACTGATAGACGACGTTAA
>JBKJUH010000165.1:0-6393 GCA_046590075.1 Agitococcus sp. | reverse complement strand
GCGCGTTGCCGAAAATATGTTTTGGTTAGGTCGATATTCTGAGCGTTGTGATAACAATGCGCGTTTATTGCGCTCAGCGTTATCTCGCCACATAGAATTAGCGGGTGATAGTGATTTAGGCTTAGAAATCGCCTTAGATAACTGCAAGTTTTTAGGTTTGTATCCCAAAAAAGAGGAAGTGTCGGAACAATTATTAGCAGGTATTTGTGATGGGAGCTGGCACAGTAGTTTGGTGGCTAATTTACGCAGTTTAATTTGGTCGGCTTCGCAAGTGCGTGGTCGCTTATCGCAAGAAAACTGGATTACCATTGTTGATTTACAGAAAGAAGCCGATGCACTGAAAGCAGACAGCCTAGAGTTAGGGGAAGCGTTGGCGTTTGTTGACCGTTTATTAATGTCTTTATCGTCATTAGCAGGTTTTGCGATGGACGATATGACCCAAGATAACAGTTGGCGTTTTTTGATGATGGGACGACGCTTAGAAAGGCTACAGTTTTTGGCCGATATGATTGCCCAATTATTAGAAAAACCCGCCGCCATTGAGCAAACAGGCTTAGAGTGGCTGTTAGAATTGGCGGACAGCACCATTACCTATCGCAGCCGATATTTATCGAGTGCGCAATTATTACCCGTGTTAGATTTAATTTTACTCGACCCTAATAATCCTCATTCCCTGCAATTTCAATTAGATAGATTGATACAAACCTTAGAAAAACTTGACCACGATGATGATTATGGCTTGAAAGCATTAAGTGAGCGTTTGCAATCCCTTAATTTTGATGTCTTGGAAAGTGAACTGTATTATCCTCAGCGTTTGGCAAAAGCACTGACGATGATTGCCCGTTTATTACATGACATTGCCTCGACAGGGCGCGGTTTATCCGACCATTTAAGTCTGCGTTATTTCGCTCTTATCGATACGATTAGCCAAACTACGGTGTCTTCCTGATGATAGATTCTGCCCGTTATCGTATTACCCACGAAACTCATTACCATTATGCAGGTTCAGTGCTGTTATCTCAGCAATTATTGCATTTACAGCCGCGAGAAATGCCGTATCAAGTTTGCCTGAAAAAAAACATTACCATTAGCCCCGAGCCGAGTTATAGCACTAGGGTTCACGATAGTTTTGGCAACCCCTGTACACGTTTAGAATTTAATCAACCGCATCATGAGTTATTGGTAGTGGCGGAAATGGAAATAGAGGTCAACGTCCGTGAGCTCTGCGCGCAGTTTGAAACGTCTTTGGCGTGGGAGCAAGTGGTTGCCGCCTGTTTATATCGTGGTCACGCCACGCTTAACGCCGAATTGTTAGCGGCATTACCCTTTCGTTTTGAGTCGCCCTATATTCATCTTAAACATCGCTTTTCTGATTATGCTAAAGATTGTTTTCCCCCTGAACGGCCATTATTGGTTGCTATCAATGCCCTAATGAATAAGATTTTTCACGAGTTTAGTTTTGACCCACAAGCCACGCATATTGGCACGCCTTTGTTAGAGGTGTTAGAAAAAAAACGCGGCGTATGCCAAGATTTTGCTCATTTAATGTTGGCGTGTTTGCGTTCTTTAGGCTTGCCTGCTCGTTATGTCAGTGGCTATTTGTTGACTAATCCGCCTAAAGGTCAAGCGCGTTTAATTGGTGCCGATGCTTCACACGCATGGATTTCGGCTTATTGTCCTGATATGGGGTGGATTGATTTTGACCCCACCAATAACGTCATTCCTAGCACCAAGCATATTACCATTGCATGGGGACGTGATTTTAGTGATGTTTCACCGTTGCGCGGCGTGATTTTGGGTGGTGGTAAACATGAGTTAAATGTACGGGTGACCGTGATGCCGATATAGGCGCAGTTGACGTTTGAATATGGGGCTAATAGTTCCTAAGGTTTACCGTTCGCACTGATGGTGAGCATTGTCGAACCATCGAAGTGCCTTGAGATAAGCAAAACAGGGCGCAATTATTCCGCCAAAACCCATACTAATTGGCTGGAATTCAACCCAATAAATCTGTGTGGATTATGGTTAAGTCGTGATTTTTACTTCACCTCAAACACCATACCTACCGCTTGTAAGCGTTTGATTAAATGACCACCCATCGCTTCCGCAGGTGTTACTACACCAAAGTTCGTAGGTAATTCGGCTTTATCGTGTAATAAACACAAGGCACTTTCGGCTAACATTTTGGCGGTTTCGTCGTAACCTGGGTCGCCACCACTGATTAAGCTGCTTAATTTAATGGTTTCTTGATTGGGTGTTGTTACCGTAGCCACAAACTCGACATTAAACCAATGACGCGCCCGTACTTCAGGCGTAGGGCCAGCACCCGATGGCCGTTGTTTGCCTAACCATGAGCGACCTTTAGTAAATTGAGCAACCACAAAAATTCCCGCAACAGCCGCACCTGTCATCGCCAAACGATGTAATTGTGGCACGACACCAAAATGGGCGTAACGAAACGATTGGCCATAACTTGGGTAACGTTTAGCACTTTGTACTACCACCGCAGGGTCAACAGTCGGTAGTGGTGCTGCCCAACCATCTTTTAATTTACGTAAGGTCGGTTTTTCAATTAGACGAATATCGCGGCCATCATTGGTTTTATGTTGATATTGCTGACGACGTTCACGCATAAAACTTTGCCAATTAGGCATGGCGTTAATGGCGGAGTTCCAAGTACCCCCCGAAATGTCGCCATGTCCACGGACAAAGCCTTCAACAGAAACGTCTGATTGTTGTAAAACGTCAACACCCAGTTTTTGGCTTAATGCGTCAATAGTAAAAAAAACGCCTAAATCATGGGGGATGCTGTCAAAACCACAACAATTGACAATTTTAACGCCTTGTTTCGTGGCATCCGCACCATATTTACGCTGCATATCATTCACAAACTGTGGCTCACCCGTTAAATCCACATAGTCGCATTTTTGCGTGACACACGCAGCGACTAAGTCGTCACCGTGAAGCAGATAAGGGCCAACAGTGCTAATAACAACATGGGTTTGAGCGCAAAGCTTTCGTAAACTCGCCATATCGTGGCTATCGGCAACAATAATATCTGGACTCAGGGCAGCGGGGTTATCTGCTAATAATAACTCTCGGATTTGTGCTAGTTTTTCTGCGTTGCGGCCTGCTAAGGCCAATTTAATGGCTGGAGATTG
This sequence comes from Agitococcus sp., assembly GCA_046590075.1. Classification (GTDB taxonomy): domain Bacteria; phylum Pseudomonadota; class Gammaproteobacteria; order Pseudomonadales; family Moraxellaceae; genus Agitococcus. Next base: position 3,232 of record JBKJUH010000165.1, on the reverse strand, counting down.
TTTGAGTAAATAATCAGCGGTGAGTTGGCCTGTAAAACCCGTAGCACCCATTAATACAATATCGTAAGGGCGATTTTTGTGGCTCATAAAAATACTCGTGAAAAGTAAAACGAAAGCTGCATATTAGTTTTTAATGGTTCTACACCCGAGATCTATACCATTATTTGTATCATAGTACAGTACAAGAAAAGTGCTATCAGTGGTGATGCCTAACGATAAACGTTTGCTTGGTGAGGTGCTATCAAATGCAACTAAGCTACTGATAATATTGTTTTTGGTTGATTTTTCATCCAATAAGTCGCCATTTAATGTCGCTGACTTGCTCAGTGTGGCATTAGCAATAGTGATAACTCCCATGTTGTCAATCGTCACACTACACGTTTCATTGTTATTGCTGAGCCCTGTGTAACTCCCGATCAAATTTGTTAGGCTCTCTTTATCTGCATACGGAGTAGTTATTGTAGGGAAAGTAGAACCGCCACCAGTAGAATCACCACCCGTAGAATCACCACCAGTAGAACCGCCGCCAGTAGAACCACCACCCGTAGAATCACCACCAGTAGAGCCACCACCAGTAGAGCCACCACCAGTAGAGCCACCGCCAGTAGAACCACTACCAGTAGTAGGGGCTGTTGTTTTTATCATAAAAGTTTGTTTTAGTGGGTTCGGTAACGTCAAGGCTGCAATAACGGTGTTGATTTGAGTTTGAAGTGTGTCGGCAGAATAGGCTTCACCTGCTAAATTAATATCACCATTACTGATAAAATCTGCGGCGAGCTGTTTGGCAAATTTAACACTTGCTTGCGATGTGCTGGTTGTTTTGTTAGCAGTAACTTTAGCAACAGCGGCTAATAAAACACTGTAACGACTAGCGGCAATATGACTGTCATCGACGGCTAATAACGCATAGTCACTGGTATTTTTTAGGATGCTGGGCTTAAGCAAGATATCACTTATGCCAAAGGTGTCAGCAACCAGTTTATTAGCTTTGGGTACATTGTCGTAAGTAAGCGTTGTGTTTTGCGTGAAGGCGTAACTGACAGCCGCCTCAGTCAGCGCAGTAATAGCAATGTCGGCACTATCGCTGGCACTGGGAAAAATAAAAGCAGCACGCAGTTGAGTATTTTCATTCAATGGTTGTGGTTTGAAATCGTCTGCTTCTTCTAAATAGGTGCTTGTTGCGCCACCTGTCACTGTCGCAAATAATAATTCTATATTTGTAGGAATGTTAGTAAAAGTCACTTTGCCTGTTGATGAAGTATTGCCAGTCGCCTTAAAGGGAGGGAGTGTACTTTCTAGGGTAACTTCTGCATTTTGTGTTTGCCCCAAAACAGGGGTAATTGTAACTGTACGATTAGTCGAGGCGACAACTGGAGCAGGTGTTGTCGTATTGGAGGTTGCTGACTCTGAACTCCCACCACAGCCGACTAAAGTGAATGCACTGAATACAGATAAGGCTAAGAGCGTTTTATTCATGGTGAGTTTTTTATCGGTTGGAATGGGATGTGGCGATTATAGGAAATCTCTTACAATAAAGCGAACAAGAACTTGTTCGTCAATAATTAATGTCTTAAACCAAAAACCTTGTTGATACGCTGATATTATTTTGCGGATAGGAAGTGGTAATGGCGTAGTCATTCACTAGACCCTACATTTGTGGTGTTGATTAAGGTTAAAATAGCAGTGGCAATCAGTGTTTGATGTATCGAGATCATCATTCTTTAAGTTAGATAACTCAGACAATATCAGTGAAAAAGAGGTTTAGTTATCGTCTTGTGGTGTAAAACAGCTGATTGAGGAAAATGTTGAACTAAATACGAATTATTTTTTGAGATGAGTTATCTAATGATCAATGTTGTGTTGTTTCGCCCCGAAATTGCTGGCAATACGGGCAATATTATTCGTTTATGTGCCAATACAGGTGCAGTATTACATTTAATCAAACCCTTAGCGTTTGAGCTAGAAGACAGTAAATTGAGACGTGCAGGTTTGGACTATCACGAATGGGCGAGGGTACATGTCCATGAGTCTTGGGCAGATTGTGTGGCGTTTATCAAGCCAGAGCGTATTTGGGCGTTTAGCGCACACGCAGAGCAAAACTCTTTTGAGGCGAGTTATCAAGACAATGAAGTGTTGTTATTTGGCAGTGAAACTAAAGGCTTAAATGCTGATATTCGACAAGAGTTAAGTTTACTAACAACTCAGTTTGTTAAATTGCCGATGAATGCAGGACGAAGTTTGAATTTGTCGAATACGGTAGCGGTGGCGGTGTATGAGGCATGGCGACAAATGGGTTTTGCCGAAGTGAAATAATAAACTCGCTCCTACAGGGATAGGAGCGAGTTCAAGCAAGAACTTACTGCAAAGTAGCAGGTTGTTGTTCTTGTTGACGTTGTTGCTGTGCTTGAGCAAACAAAGCATCAAAGTTAACAGGAGCTAACAATAATTGCGGGAAGCTACCCCGAGTGACGACATCAGAAATGGCTTCACGCACATACGGGAACAAAATGCTTGGGCAATATGCGCCCACTAATTGTGCCAATTGTGCTTCTGGAATACCTTCAATCAAAAAGATGCCTGCTTGTTTTACTTCAGCAACAAAAGCGGTGCTGCCAGCATTAGTAGCAGTTACCGTTACTGTCACAGTCACTTCAAAATGAGTCTCATCTAAACGTTGTGTTTCCGTGTTTAACTGAACATTCATTTCGGGCTTCCATTCACCCAAAAATACTTTTGAACTAGGCACTTCAAATGATAAATCTTTCACAAATAAACGCTCTAGGCCAAATTGTCCGCCAGTGTTTTGATTCTCGCTCATGGTTTTTTCCTTTGTTATGGATGTAAATAAATTATTGGGCAAGTCAGACTTACACATTGCACTGCGATTAGCGCGTTTTGCTCACATGAAATCGCAAAGCGATTGAAATGGGGGCAAATAAGCACTAACCGTGTAAGTCTATAATAGTAAAGGGTCTAACGCGCCTTGCCGCTCTAACGCGTATAAATCGTCACAGCCACCAATGTGTTGCTCATTAATAAAAATTTGCGGCACAGTGCGCTGCTTAGTTTGTTGCATCAATTTTAAGCGTAAGTCATTATCGCGGCTGACATCAATTTCTTCATAGCTCACGCCTTTACGCTTAAAAAGCATTTTGGCGCGTACGCAATAAGGACAAATGGGTGTTGTATACATAACAACTTTTGTCATGATAAATTCCTGCTTATTTTCTCA
>JBKJUH010000111.1:0-5585 GCA_046590075.1 Agitococcus sp. | reverse complement strand
CCAAAGCCTTGGGCGGCTAGGCGTGCCGCTAATGCTGGCTCTAACTTAATCAATGCCGAGCGAACTGCTTGCACTCGTGCTTGCGATAGCGACAAATTAGCGGCGGCAACGCCGATACTGTCAGTGTGTCCTTCTAGGCGTAAAGAACCCGATGTTTTTTTCAGCACCGCCAAAATTGTTTGCAAGGCTTTTGCCGACTCAGGTTTAAGCGTTGCCGAGCCAAAATCAAAATACAAACCCGGCAAGCTAATGTGTTTTTGTTGCGTCAATTGCTGACTTAAACTGGCAACCGCTTCGTTTTGTGGCCAATCAATGCGCACCACTGACAAATTGCTTTTACCAATACTCCAACGTAACGCCAAAGGATTTTGCTCATCATCTAAAAAAACAAAAGTAGCGGGTACTTGTCCTGCACCATTGGCGACAAAACTGCCTTGGGCAACAATGGCGGGTAACTGTTGTAAACGGCCATTGACAATCACAGCAACGGTTTGCGTTTTAATGCGTTTAAGCTCGCCCTTAAAATCAGCCTCGCCTTCGGTGAGTAAGTTAGCCAAGCCTAACGCGCTATCATTGACCGCACTGGCGGGAAAAACACTGACGTTTTCAATCAAGCGAAAAGGGCTTTTACCTTGCTGTTTTAACTGGCGAAGCACTTGTGTCGATGCGCCCAGCGCAGTCGTGTCGGCATAGTCTTCCTCGACATTGGCTTCAAAATATTGACGATAGGTAGTGGCTTTGAGTAAGTCACTATCGCGTTGAAAACGCATACTGTTCATGCGCTCAACAGTGCCACCCACACGACGCGGAGGGAAAGCGGCACTATAATTAATACGCCAACCTGCGCCTTGCCGTGCATCAAGCGTTTTTATCGACTCGTAATCCCCTTGATTGGCTTCATACAGTGCCGTGGTAACCGTCAATCCTTTTTGTACGGGAATAATGGGTTTTGACTCATTGGCTGACATGGCTGTCACTGGCCATATTAGACATATCATCAGGGTGATATTTTTTAGCATGCGTCCCCCGTGGGTGCTGGATTACACAGTTGCATTTTTAGGTCATATTTACCGTTAGCAATACTATTACCTTGCTCATTTTTTGCAGAGCCATTAATCGTCATTTTCTCACCCTGCTTAACTACCTTAAATTGCATCGGCGCGCCTTTTGACACCCGCTTAAAGAAAAAATCCGCTTCTTTGTACGGCAATTCAAAGGCGGTAGCGACAGGTACAATGGTCAAGGGCGAGACAATCACATACACCACACGCGCCGCTGCCGTGTAGTCACTGGTGGCTGGCTTCAGGCGTAACGTCAGTACACCTTTGACGATTTCACCTTCTACAGGTACAAAAAAACTATAGGGCTTGGCGAAAGTAGCCGCGGCTTTGCCTTCAACATCAATCACTTTATCTTCAATACCCAGCAAGTTAGTTAATTGTGGCTTGGGCAATACGGCGCGCTTATACAACAAGGCACCCGCCGTTAAATCAGGCCAGCCCACACGAATCGCATCTTCCCATAAGGTAAAATTAGTCGCTCGGCCTATAAACTCGCCATTAACCGCAACCGCTTGCCCCTCAGTCGCACCTTTGGCATAACGTAAATCTAATTTGCCTTTGTAGCTGATGGCATAACTCCACCATTTTTTGCCGCTTTTGGTGGCAAAAAAATCCGCGTGCATGGTGCCTTGAAAGTTGCCGCCAAAACGTTCGCAATACTTTGAAAAAACTTGTGATGCTAAAAAGCTGGCCATGTCAGACAGTAGCCCTGCCACATTGCTCCGTAATGCTTCTTTAGTGGCGACTCGTGTTAACACCGTTTTGGCTTCTAACTTACCCAAGAGTTTTGCTTCTACTACTGCTGCAGTAATTTTGGTGCTTTCACCAACGGCAAAACCAAAGGTATCTGCCAGCTTTTCGCCCAGTTTTTTGGTGCCATCGGCGACAAAATCAATAAAAACCGACTTAACGGCATTGAGAGGCCCACCTATCAAATTAAACAAGGCCGACGCAAAATTAAACCCTTCAACCACACGCTCAAGACTTTCACAGGTAACATTTTTACCCCGACTGAGTTGTAACTCACGGACAATACGTTCACGTTCAGGCAGTGCTGTCCGTGTCCAATCATCAAACTCTTTAGCAATCGGCAACAACGCGGGTTTGAGTTTGGGATTTTGTTTCGCTGCTTCTAATAAGGGCGATAAAAGCGATTTTATATCGGCTAGTTCATGGCTTGCTTGGGCTAATTTAGGCTTTAACACTGCCCATTTTGCTTTGAGCGTATCGCGTGCTGGACTATCGGGTAGTTTAGGAATTTGCACATCCATATCTGCGGAGATTTCTTTAATCACGGCTTCAATTTTTTGCGCTTCTTTGATGGCTTCCTCAATTTCGGTCAGTGGCTCCATAATGGTGACAGTAAATTTACCCTGCCCCGTAATGCGCCCACCCGGTGAAGTGGCATTAACGACATAAGAACCCACCTCTGTCGTACCACGAAAGTTAAGACTATAGTCACCATTGGCTGCTGGCGTCGCTTTTAGTTCGATGGCAGGCTTGCCATTGGGAGGAGTCACACGCACAGACACCAAGCCTTTGGCATCGAGTGGCGCAATGCCTGAAATAGTCACCATCTCACTAGGCTGAACGGTAAAGGGTATAATATTGACTGATACAGTGCCTTTACTACTGGACTCATCCGCCGCATACACACTCATAGCCGCGCTTAACACCAGCCCGCACGACAAGGACAAATAAAGCTTCATAACGCAACCACGACTTTACGCGCTAATGCCTCTAAACGTTCACCCGCTGTTGGGTCGCTACCCATACCAATAATAGAGAAATTGAGCACAACCGTGCCCTTGCGGACAACCAGCGTGGTGTTACCAATCAAATCGGTATTACCTAATGATAACCGTGCTTCATCACCCAAACCATCAAGATTACGCGCTGACTTTTTAGTGGTTTCACCCATTTTCTCATTGACCATTTTGTTTAATTTACCTGGCAAACCCGCGATGGCACGATAAACCTCTATTGCCATAGCTTCATCTTCGTTTTCGGTTAAATTAATCATCAACGAGGTAAAGTCACCCGCACGACCTGTACTTTGATACGCGCACAGCTCGGCTTCACTACTCATCACCGCCATTGGCTGGGCAATCACCACTTGCGCATCGGCTACAGAAACAAGAGTACACGGCTCTGGTAGCGGTTTTTTCTTGGGGATAGGTGCAGAAAGCGTATTGTCTTGTGGCGAGTCAAAACTGGGCAAGTCTGTCACTTTGTTTGCATCTTTATCTTGGCAAGCAAGTATCAAAAACGGCACCAAGATTAGACCAAAAAGACGTTTAGAGAGCATCATGGCGAGTCCTCCGCCTTAAAGTTTAGGTGCGGTAATTCCTGTATAGCGAAAACGGGTCTTGGTTTGTGCCGAGGTCTGTGCATAAGGCAAACCATCTGACTTGCCAACATATAATTTGGCAGTCGTCGCAGGTGCTCCCGTCATTTCGACGGTATAGGTAAGCACTTGCATCACCACACCATCAATCGTTTCATTGGCACCCGCTTTACATTGCGAGACTTTGATTTTACCCGACTTGATTTCGGCAATTGACTTTAACTCAGCCTCAGACAAATTAAAGGGCGCCTTACTCCAATTTTTTGCGCCCGTCATGCGCGTATAAAATTGCGCACCCACTTTCATGGCTTCCATTTTGAAATTACTGGGGCTAACGACGGTCACAGACTCCCACGTTGGTGCAGCAGCGCGGGTCTCGCTCGACTTAATCACGGGCATACAAGCCGCATCAAGCCCTGCAAAGGCAATACTACTGACACTAAGACCTAATAAACACACGACAATATTTCGTTGAAAGTTTTTCATGAGCTGTTCTCTAGATGATTATAATATTAGCGTAAACGCTGCTGACGCTAACGGAGTAAAGCAAGAATACCTCTTATTAACAATCTAAACTTGACTCTTTTTAAGGCATCTTAAAGCTCCATGTATAGATATTATTTGACCTATCAAGCACCCACGGATTGCCTAAATTATCAACAGCAACTTTTATGGCCGCCCCTTTCATTTTTTGCCAATTAGAGCCTGTCCATTTGAATATTTCATTACCACCGTCACCGCCACTGGCGCAGCCAATCACCCAAACATGTTGTTGGTTGGCGGCAATATCAATGGCACAACCTGATTTTACCCGCCACGTGGTGGTCACCGCATCGTAGGTATAAATCTGCGAGTTTTTGTCAATCATCCAGATACTGTCACCAACCGCTATTTTTTTGGCGATTTTGGCATCACTGACTGGCAGCCAAGTATCAATGTCATACTCCGCCGTTGTCATACCGTCAACAACAGGTTTTAGATTATTAGCGCGTTGAACAAAACCACCTCGACAGCTTATAGCCCAAATATCAGGGCGGCTACTGGCGGCCACTTCAACAGCGCAATCAGGCTGTTGGGTAGTTGCGCCACGCCACACATTGTAGGATTTATCAATAATCAATGGCGATACTGCACTGCCCAAATCGGCAATTTTGATACCCGCACCTTCTTGCAGCACCCAATTTGAGCCAAGCCGACGAAAAATTTGATTGCCAAATTTACTGGCACTGGCACAACCAACGACCAACGGTCGCCCAAATTCTATAATGGAAATTTCTTTGGCACAGCCGTCAACTAACTGCCATTCGGTTTGCATTTTGCTGGTATTGTCAAGCGCGTAACTCGATGTTGCTAAGACTGAAGTGATTAAAGCCAAACCATGTCGAAAGTGTTCAGATTTTGTCATATTGTAATTCCTTTCCATCAGCAAGCATTAAAAGATCCCTCATCTTTATAGATGTAAAACCACAACAAAGGCAATGCTTTATTGCCGTGACACCCTTCTCTAACATTGTTAAAGTCAATTAAAGCTTATTTATTGTTATTTACTTCCCTTTATGAATAAAAACTTTCTGATCGTCGGCGGCATTGCCGTTGTTTTAGGTATAGGGACTTATTGGTTTAATACCAAAGCCTTGCCCGTCACCGTTATTTCTCCGCAACAAACACAACTGCAAGTGACGATTTTGGCCACAGGCCAAGTACAAACTCGTACCAGCACCGTCATTAATACCGAAATTGCAGGCATTGTTAAACAACTGGCGGATGAAGGCCAAACCATTAAGAGGGGCGATACTTTAGCGATAATTGACGATAAAGATGCCGCTAGTGTTTATCAGCAAGCGGTCGCCAATGTTCGGGCAGCCGAGTTAAAACTTCATCATTTACAGAGTATTGACAGACCACAAGCCAACTTAAAACTGCAACAAAGCACCATTTTATGGCAACAAGCCAAACGCCAATTTGAACACAACACCACCCTTGCCCAACAACAACTTATCAGCCAAGAAGCCTTAGACACTGCCGAAGAACAATTAAAATTGCGCGATGCGGATGCCATTTCGGCGCGTTTGCAAACCAAAGCCTTAGCGACAAATGGCGTAGAAGAAAACTTAACCAAAGCCGCGATTCAGCAAGCGCAAGCACAAAGGCAACAAGCGCAAAATCGTGTGCAACGA
>JBKJUH010000105.1:0-5879 GCA_046590075.1 Agitococcus sp. | reverse complement strand
CTTCTGCTTTAGACTTGGTTCGCGCTTTTTGTAGCTCACGAGACTTTAACGCACGCGGTACAATAATTTGGCTCATATGCCCCGTTACTAATGAGGGCTTAATTTGCGCGGTTGCAGCATAATTTTGCTTATCATGCTGGATATAGTGGTCGTTCGCCCAAATAATATTTTTTTTTGTTTTGGGTGTCGATGTGGTTCTATCTGTTAATAGAATATTAAGAATATCGGGCAGCTGCTCACGAATATTATCAAGGGCATTACATTTTTGTAGGCAAACAGAAGTTAAAGACATTGTGCTGATATGTATTGATTTTAGTGATAAACGGAGCTGCCACTTTAAAGGACTTTGGACTGACAACCTGATGTCGATTTTAGCTTAAATTGGCATTCGATTGTAAAAAAAATCTCAATCCGTGCATTACTATAATTACATAATGCAATAATAAAGATTGCCACTCGCAACATCGCACGCCAATCAGTTGAACTTTTGTCATGCTCAAATGTGCTATTTCGCGGTATGCTTATTCGATTAATTATTTCCAAATTGATATGTGTAGGACTACTCCATGCGACATTACACTCTAGCCGACAAATTCATTCATCATGCTGACCAAGTATTACGCACCTTAACGCCTAATGTGACGACCGCCCTCCGCCCAAACCCCGCCCAACCTTACGATGATTTAACACTCAGCACAGAGCAACAAACCGAAGTTGCTGGCTTGATGCGTGTCAATCATACTGGCGAAGTGTGCGCTCAGGCCTTGTATCACGGTCAGGCATTGACAGCCAAGTTGCCAACAGTGCGCGAAGAAATGCAACAGGCGGCACTCGAAGAACAAGACCATTTGGCATGGTGCGAAGACCGACTTCATGAGTTAAACAGCAAACCGAGTGTGCTAAATCCCTTATGGTATGGCTTATCGTTTGGCATTGGTGCGGCGGCTGGTATTGCTGGGGATAAATGGAGTTTAGGTTTTGTTGTCGAAACCGAAAAGCAAGTCTGTAACCATTTAGCAGAACACTTACAACGCATTCCTATCAATGATGAGCGCACCCACGCCATTTTAACGCAAATGCACAGCGATGAAGACCAACACCGACAACAAGCCCAAAATGCAGGCGGTGCAGAACTACCGCCACCGATTAAGCATCTCATGGGTTTCATGTCAAAATTGATGACGAAGACGAGCTTTTATGTTTGAGTCTTTATTGACAAAAACAGGCAGGTTACGTTTATTTCTCAATACTTATCTGCCGTTTTTAGGTGCAGGTATTCGCATCGATTTTATCAGTGCCGATTATTTAGCCATAGATGTGCGTATGCCGCTGTATCGTGGCAATAAAAACTATGTTGGCACCCATTTTGGCGGTAGTTTGTATGCCATGACTGACCCATTTTTTATGCTCATGTTGATAGAAAACTTAGGCAAGGACTATATCGTTTGGGATAAAGCGGCACAGATTGATTTTATTGCGCCTGGCCGAGGGACGGTTAAAGCACACTTTCGCTTAACCAAATCCGAAATAGAGCGCGTGCGTTTGGCTGCCGAAAGTGGCAAAGCCGTGTTGCCTGAATACACCGTCGAAGTGCTAGGTGATGACGATACGGTGGTGGCGCGAGTGATAAAAACACTGTACGTGCGGAAGAAAAAACCCACGTAGGAGCAAATAACTATTTGCCCCACCCTGTTTTGAACCCATAGGGGGCAAAAGATTTTTTGCCCCCTACAGCCCCTACATCAGCCTGCAACAATCTCATAATCATGGGTAATTTCTACGCCACCCGCCATGAGCATCGCCGAGGCCGAACAATACTTTTCGGCTGATAATTCTACGGCTTTTTTTACTTGAGATTCTTTTAAGTCTTTGCCAGTAATGACAAAATGTAAGTGAATTTTAGTGAACACCGCAGGAATCGCATCGGCACGCTCGGCCTTCAACTCTGCTCTCACATCGGTAATGTGCTGGCGTGCTTTTTTGAGGATCGTCACCACATCAAACGAGGCACAACCGCCCAAACCCATTAACAATAACTCCATGGGTCGCGCGCCAATATTACGTCCACCGTATTCAGGTGCACCATCTAACACGATGGCATGACCACTGCCCGACTCGGCAACAAACGACACATCTTTAATCCATTGAATACTTGCTTGCATGAACATCTCGCTCTGAATAAAACCATTTTTTGACTGTCGAAAACACCGACTTTAGGGAAACGCGCAAACACACTGACAACACGCGACGAACGCCATCAATACATAGCTATGAATATTTTTTCACAAACTTAGACTTTGTTAGCAAATATTTTGTTACTTTCTGACAAAATTTTGTTTCTTTATAGACTTTTCGACATATTATACCCAGATAAATATAAATTTAACTCATTAGGACTTAGACATGGCCATTATACCTTCTATTGATCGTATTCCACATTTACAGTCATTTATCGAACAATGCCATATTCGCCAATACCCTGCACGCTCGGCTATTGTGCACGCAGGTGATGCCTCTGATTCGCTGTTTTTTATTGTCAAAGGTTCGGTATCGGTGGTTATTGAAGACCCTGAAGGCCGTGAGATGGTGGTTGCTTATCTTAATCCGGGTGATTTTTTTGGTGAAATGGGTTTATTTGAAGAAAGACCTGTGCGTAGTGCATGGATTCGCGCCAAATCGGTGTGTGAAATTGCTGAAATCAGCTACGGCAAATTTCGAGAATTAGCACGCCAAGACGCGGGTTTGATGTTCGCTTTATCGGCACAAATGGCTGGCCGTTTACGTGCCACGACGCGCAAAGTCAGTGACTTGGCATTTTTGGATGTCACAGGGCGTGTGGCACGTTGTTTGTTAGATTTATCCAAACAACCCGACGCCATGACGCATCCTGACGGCATGCAAATTCGTGTCACGCGCCAAGAGATTGGTCGCATTGTCGGTTGCTCACGCGAGATGGTGGGACGGGTGTTAAAGTCCTTGGAAGACCAAGGACTGATTGGCGTAAAAGGCAAAACAATGGTTATCTTTGGAACCCGCTAACGCGACTCTGCGGAAAAAACAATTCTTTTAAAGCATCACCTGGTTCTGGGGCGCGCATAAATGCCTCCCCGACCAAAAAGGCATTGATACCGTTGGCTTGCATCAACATGACATCGGTAGGATGCAAAATGCCACTTTCAGTGACAATCATACGGTCTTTAGGAACAGCACGCATCAACGCTAAGGTGGTATTGAGACTTACCTGAAACGTTTTAAGGTTACGATTATTAATACCAATCATCGGCACAGGCAATTTTAAGGCGCGGTCTAACTCGCTTTGACTGTGTACTTCCACCAATACATCTAAACTTAACTCCGTCGCCAATGCGTAAAAATCAGCCAGTTGACTGTCTGTTAAGGCACTGACAATCAATAACACGGCGTCGGCACCAATGGCACGTGATTCAACAATTTGGTAGGGGTCAACAATAAAATCTTTGCGTAATACGGGCAATGAACAGGAAAAACGCGCTGATTGCAGATAACTATCGGCACCTTGAAAAAAATCAACATCAGTTAATACCGATAAACACGCTGCCCCTGCTTTTTCGTAACTACGGGCAATATCGGCAGGAACAAAATCTTCACGTAACACGCCTTTAGAGGGCGATGCTTTTTTGATTTCGGCAATAACGGCTGGTTCGCCTTTGTCAGCACGGCGTTTTAAGGCCTGATAAAAGCCACGCACAGGCATGGCGGTATGCGCGCGCGCCTCTTGTGATTCAAACGAAATATGCCGCTGGCGCATCTCAACTTCTTCTGCTTTACGGTGCAGAATCGTTTCTAAAATAGGTGCATTCATAAAATTTATCTAATGTAATTAGGCAGAAGCAGGCATAAAAGCCCGACTAAAATCACGTAAAGCCGCTAACTTTTCTAAAGCCAAGCCACTATGAATGGCATCTTCGGCCATTGCTACGCCTTGCTTAATGGAAGAAGCGCTTCCTGCAACGTACAACGCTGCACCTGCATTATAGGCAATAATATCTGCGGCTTTAACGCCTGCTGATGTTTTGCGTTTACCCAAGGCATCTTCTAATAAGGTTAAAGAAGCTGCGACATTATCCACCATTAAACCGTCTAATGATTGCGTTTTTAAGCCAACATCTTCGGGTTTAAGTAAATATTCTTGCACTTCGCCATTCTTTAACTCTGCGACATGGCTGGTAGCGGCTAAACTCAACTCATCTAAGCCATCTTGAGAATGCACTACCAAAACGTGTTCACTGCCTAAACGCCCCAAAACTTCCGCCAATGGCCTACACCATGCTCGGTCATAGACACCCAATACTTGACGTTTAACGCCTGCAGGATTGGTTAATGGTCCAAGTACATTAAACAAGGTGCGAATACCCAACTCGCGGCGCGGCACAATGGCGTGCAACATGGCGGCATGATAATTAATGGCAAACATAAAGCCAACACCAATGCTTTCGATGGCGCGTGCGGTTTGCTCTGCGGTTAATTGCAAATTGATACCTGCCGCTTCTAAAACATCGGCACTGCCGCTTTTAGAAGACACGGCACGATTACCATGTTTAGCGACTTTTGCGCCTGCGGCAGCGACAACAAAAGACGAAGCAGTAGATACATTAAATAGATTAGCACCATCACCACCTGTGCCAACAATATCAACAGTATGGTTAAGGGAAGATAAGACAACAGGCGTACACAGCTCTCGCATCACCCGTACTGCGCCTTCAATTTCGTCTAAAGACTCACCCTTCATGCGTAAGGCCACTAAAAAACCTGCAATTTGTACAGGCGTACATGCGCCCGTCATAATGCTGCGCATGACTGCTTGCATATCGGTCAGGCTTAAATTTTGACGTGCGGTCACTTGAGCAATCGCCGTTTTAATATCCATACTTAATTAGCCTCAAGAAAATTCTTTAATAAATCATGGCCTTGCTCGGTCAAAATTGACTCGGGGTGAAACTGAACCCCTTCGACAGCTAAGCTTTTATGACGCACACCCATAATTTCATCCATTGTTCCATCGTCTAATTGAGTCCATGCCGTCACTTCTAAACACTCTGGTAGGGTATGTTTATCAATAATTAACGAATGATAACGGGTAGCAATGACAGGATTATTTAAGCCGCGAAACACGCCAACGTTTTTATGATGAATGGGTGAAGTTTTACCGTGCATGACTTGGCGCGCACGAATAACATCACCACCAAATACTTGGCCAATACTTTGATGCCCTAAACACACACCTAAGACGGGGATTTTACCTGCAAAATATTGGATAACAGCCATCGAAATACCCGCCTCTTTGGGTGAGCAAGGGCCGGGCGAAATGACAATATGGTGCGGATTTAAGGCTTCAATTTCGGCAATCGTGATTTCATCATTGCGAAAGACACGGACATCCTGACCTAATTCGCCTAAATACTGAACGATGTTATAGGTGAACGAGTCGTAGTTATCTATCATTAACAGCATAAAACTCTACTCTGTAAGCACAGGACTTACGCATCGCACCGCGATTAGCGCGTATTGTGAACATAAAGCCGCCTAAATCGCCTGAAATGTGAACAAATAAGCGATAACCGCGTAAGTCCTAAGCGTTAGCTGGCAACCCAAGCTACGACGGTATAAACGCATAATTGTAGCGTAACTGATGGATGTTGTGGGAGATTTTCACCGACAAAAACAGGCTATCAGGGTGTCATGCCTGAGTTTAGTTTATGTTAAAATGCCCGCCTCTTTCTTTTTGAGGCACTGTTCATGTGTTCAGATCGACCGTGTAGGTTCTGGTCTTTGTCGCACCCATTTTCTTGTACAACAATAAAAAGAGACAAGAAATGGAATTTTTAATGGATCCGTCAATT
>JBKJUH010000062.1:0-5599 GCA_046590075.1 Agitococcus sp. | reverse complement strand
CGACATCACAGCTTTTCCCTTACCGCTGCCAACGTTTCTTGCGTCGCAGGAGTATCCAACAACTTCACCGCGTGTTCGGCAAAAGGCAAGGCTTCGCGAGCGCGTCCTTGATGTAATAACAAATCCGCCAAATTATTCCAACCCGACACTTCATCGGGAAAGCGGCGAATTAACTCGCGAAAAGCGGCTTCACCTTTAGCAGCATCACCTAAACTTACTGAGCTATTCGCTAAGCCTAACCATGCAATTTTTTCATTAGGCCAATATTCACTGGCGTGTTCATAACCGACTTGTGCGCCACGAACTGAACCATGTTTTTCTAAAATACTGAGCTGTTGCAACGCCTTATCCGCTTCTAAGAAAGACGGTAGCTGTGTAGGGTCAATAATCAAACTTGCCCAATAGTTAGCACGCGCCCATGTATATTCAAAAGTTGAAAAAGACAACACTAAACGCTTATCAATGCCTGAGCGTAAGATGAGCTGTTGACGTGCATAATCAACGCCTACGACCACAGCAAAATGCCAAACAGGGTAAAGCTTTAAGCCATTATTTTGTAACACTAAAACGGGATATCCTGCCTCTAAAGCGGTAAAAATAGCCTTCAGATTGGGTGCAAGTGGATACGCTAAACGACCATGTTGGCGGGCACTAGCAATCATCTCAAGGCTAAAACTACCTTTACGTTGAGGTACATACACTTCAGCAGTCAATTGCTCGGGCAGAATGTCTACCTTCGTGTATTGCAACATCGTCGCTAAGGCGGCAGGGCCACATTGATGGGTGTCTTGAGCAAAAAAAGGCACAGCTTGCAGTTCAACGGTCTGACGTTGTTTCAGAGAGCTTTGTTGTTGATGTAGTGCGCGAGTTTGTGGTGCTGTACAAGCAACCATGAGCACAGACATCAATACGCACAGCAGATGACGAATAGACATAGGATTATTTTATCAAGCAAAACAAGGGAGGATTGGCGTATCCCTCCCTGAGTTTGTTAACGGCGTGTAAATGGAAACACACTGGTTAAGCCTAAAAGGTCTGTCACTAATAATACGAGAAAAATAAACACTAACGTGCCCAAAATATCACCACCTGCGGGCAAAGTTTGCATTTTGCCATACAGTTGTTGTACTTCATCGTCGGAGAGTGCTGCCACGCGTGCGGCCGCTTGGTTGCCATCAACCCCTAAACTCACCAACTGTTTTTGCACATCAGTACGGCTTAAAAAAGTGGTCAATTCGCTACGTTGGTTTGACAAAGCTACATTTGTTGTTGCGCTAATAACGGCATCGGTAGGAATAACAGCGGCTAAAGCTTGCATAGGCATACTGAGGCTGGTGCAGCTAACAACCAAAACGGCGGCTGTGCGTTTAATCCATAAGTTTTTCATGATGGTCTTGCCTTAAATTAAAAAAAGATAGCGTAGTTGCGCTTCGGCATTTTTAACATAATTAGTACGGATGTTCTGTACGCTATAGCACATTAGCTGGCATTGTTTAGCGATATAGTTGGATGCTGATGGACGGTTGAAGGTGCTTAGCTAAAACGCATCTGTTTTGTGTAAAGTTCAGCGTCTGTAGGCTTGAATATTGCGAAGATATTCAAGTCCAAATGATCGTTTTTTCTTCGAGCTTGCTCATAAGAAACGGTCACATTCACTTACAAAACCCAAGTCACTGTTTTCTAGGCAAGTCTGTTATAAGTCGATAAACGCCTATTGACGGCAACAATAAGGGCTGCTTAACTCAAGTTGAATGTACGAACGCGCCTTTTTTAGGAAGTATAACAATGAATTTAGCCTATAACACTGCTGTGGAGTTTGACCTTCCCGCACAGACATCGGTCAACAATTTGGAGTTAAGATTGTTGCCGTACTGGAAGGGTGTGAAACAATATCGCGCTAAACAACTGCACCAACACATTCAGCCACAAGCCTATTATCAGACTATTTTGGCGAGTAACGATAACCCCACCGTAGCGAGCGGTAATATTGTCGGTAATTATACCCGTGCCGATATGTATTTTTCCCGCCTACCTGAAGCTATTAAACTCAAGCTTTGGCGTAATTTTCAAGGGTCGCCAACCTCTGCTGTTGGCTAGTATGGCGTATATAGCCCCTGTCTTCTTTCTTCAAAAACGCGGTACGGGCGAATTTATTCGCCTATGCTCAGTGGAAGCTATTTAATATAGGTTTTTAGCATTCATCAGCAAACTCTAGGCTGAACCTGCATTGTTAATTCATCGCTCATCCCTTCGGCAAAGCTGAATAAAAAATAACACTAACCATCTACACACGCCAAGACCTATAATTACGGGTTAATTTGTGGCTTGGTTTAGGGCGAAGCATTTCTTTGCCCTGATTTATGTGTGGTGTGTGTTATGCGTTATCCCAAAGTTTATGATGTGATTGTGATTGGTGGCGGTCATGCAGGTACCGAAGCGGCCTTAGCTTCGGCTCGAATGGGCTGTCAAACCTTGTTATTGACCCACAATATTGAAACTTTAGGGCAAATGAGTTGTAACCCTGCCATTGGCGGTATAGGCAAAAGCCATTTAGTCAAAGAAATTGACGCGATGGGTGGGGCAATGGCTCTAGCCACCGACAAAGGTGGTATTCAATTTCGCGTGTTAAATGGCAGCAAAGGGCCTGCGGTGCGTGCCACTCGCGCTCAAGCTGACCGTGTTTTATACAAAGCCGCGATTCGTAGCATCCTTGAAAATCAAGCCAATTTAGACATTTTCCAACAAGCGGCAGACGATTTAATTGTTGAAGGTGATACGGTAAAAGGCGTTATCACGCAAACGGGTATTCATTTTAGTGCTAAGTGTGTGGTGTTAACGACAGGCACATTCTTAGGCGGTACGATTCATATTGGCTTAGAAAACTATCGTGGTGGTCGCGCTGGGGATCCGCCTTCTATCGCCTTAGCGAATCGTTTACGTGAATTACCGTTGCGTGTCGGTCGCTTAAAAACAGGGACACCACCGCGTATTGATGCCAAAAGTGTCGATTTTAGCCAAATGACCGAACAAGCAGGTGATACGCCTACACCTGTGATGTCGTTTATGGGCAATCAAGCGATGCACCCACAGCAAATTAGCTGTTGGATTACCCATACCAATGAACAAACCCATGACATTATTCGCAGTGGTTTAGACCGTTCGCCGATGTACACAGGCGTGATTGAAGGCGTAGGCCCGCGTTATTGCCCGTCGATTGAAGATAAAATTCATCGTTTTGCTGATAAAAACTCACACCAAATTTTTATTGAACCCGAAGGTTTAACCACTCATGAGTTGTACCCGAACGGTATTTCCACCAGCTTGCCCTTTGATATTCAAATTCAATTAGTACGGTCGATGAAAGGGCTGGAAAACGCTCATATCGTTAGACCGGGTTATGCCATTGAGTACGATTATTTTAATCCACAAGATTTACAGCACACACTCGAAACCAAAGTCATCAATAATCTGTATTTTGCTGGTCAAATTAACGGCACCACAGGTTATGAGGAAGCGGGTGCACAAGGTTTACTCGCAGGTATTAACGCAGGCTTACGCGCGCAAGATAAGGACGTTTGGTATCCCTTGCGTGACCAAGCCTATTTAGGTGTATTGGTGGACGATTTAATTACCCACGGCACAAAAGAGCCGTATCGGATGTTTACCTCGCGTGCCGAATACCGTTTGTTATTGCGTGAAGATAATGCCGATGCCCGTTTGACCGAAGTAGGCCGTCGTTTAGGTTTGGTTGATGATGCGCGTTGGCAAGCCTTTTGTGAAAAACAAGAAGCGATTGTTCAAGAAACCCAACGCATGAAGCAAGTGTTTGTCTACCCTAATTCCGAGTTAGCGGCACGTTTTACCGAAGCAACAGGCCAAGAGTTAGCGCGAGAAAACAGCTTGTTAGATTTATTGCGTCGTCCACAAGTCAGTTATAGCCAATTGGCTTCGTTAACAGAAACGGTTGTTGCGCCCGAAGTGGGCGAACAAATCGAAATTAACGCCAAATATTCAGGTTATATCGATCGTCAACACGACGAAGTGGCGCGTTTGCGTAAGTCCGAAGAAATGATTTTGCCCGATGATTTTGATTATGACCGCGTACAAGGTTTATCCAATGAAGTACGGTTGAAGTTAAAAACCATCAAACCCGCGACCTTAGCACAAGCAGGGCGCATTTCGGGTGTTACGCCTGCGGCGGTATCGTTATTGCTAATTTATTTGAAAAAACACGGCATGGCTAAAATGAAGTTGGCGGGTTGATTTTAAGCATTTTTTATTTTCGGTATCATCATTATTATGTCTGAGTTATCCGTTTTATTAGCGCAAGGCATCGCCCAACTGGGCTTAACCCTGCCCGACAACGCACTAAGCCAATTAGAACACTATATGGCCGCCTTGCAAAAGTGGAATGCCGCTTATAACCTCACCGCCATTCGTGAACCGCGTGAAATTGTCATCAAACATTTGTTAGACTCGCTGACCGTATTGCCGCACTTACGCGCTAATAGCTTGTTAGATGTGGGTACAGGCGCAGGTTTACCAGGTTTAGTGTTAGCAATAGTGAAACCCGATTTACAAGTGGATTTGCTCGATAGCAATAGCAAAAAAACCCGTTTCTTACGGCAAATGGTCGCAGAATTAGGGCTAAAAAATGTCCGTGTGCATCATGCGCGTATAGAACAAGCAAATTTGCCACCACAAGTGCAAGTGGTGAGTCGTGCGTTTGCCAGCTTGAGCGATTTTGATGCAGGTTGTCGCCATTTATTAGCGGCTGACGGCGTGTTATTGGCCATGAAAGGGCAATTGCCACACACAGAAATTGATGAGTTGCCGACCGATGTAAAGGTGCTGGAAGTGATTCCTTTAACTGTGCCCTTTTTGGCTGAGGCACGACATTTGCTAGTGCTAAGCAAGGCGTAAATTTAGATTAGGAATGTGAACATGACACAAATTCTCGCCATCGCCAACCAAAAAGGCGGTGTCGGTAAAACAACGACCTCCGTGAATCTGGCGGCTTCTTTAGCGGCGGTGAAACGTCGGGTATTGTTAATCGACCTAGACCCACAAGGTAACGCCACGATGGGTTCGGGCGTGGATAAAAACGCTTTGCCGTATTCGGTTTATGATGTGTTATTAGGCGATACACCGATTAAAGTCGCCATCCAAAAAACACCCAAAGCAGGCTATGACGTTCTCGGCGCGAATCGAGAATTAAGTGGCGCAGAGATTAGCTTATTTGACTTAGAGCGACGCGAATTAAGGCTGAAAGAAGCCATTGAACAAATTAGCAAAAGTTATGATTTTATTTTGATTGATTGTGCGCCGTCGTTAAGTATGTTGACCTTAAATGCGCTGGTTGCCGCCGATGGTGTCATCATCCCCATGCAATGTGAATATTATGCCTTAGAAGGATTAGCCGATTTAACCAATACTATTGAGCGTATGACCGCTAAACTGAATCCGTCACTGCAAATTCGTGGCATTTTACGCACCATGTATGACCCTCGTATAACCTTAGCCAGCGATGTCTCAAAAGAGTTAATTAAGCATTTTGGCGATAAAGTGTTTACCACCGTGATTCCACGCAATATTCGTT
>JBKJUH010000027.1:0-6222 GCA_046590075.1 Agitococcus sp. | reverse complement strand
ATTAACCGACGGCTAAGCGATATCGACTCGGCGTTTCGCCCGTCCATTTCTTAAAGGCACGCGTGAAGTTAGCGGCATCGGTGTAACCTAAGTGTTGAGCAATTTGCTCGATGGTTAACGTCGTGTTTTGAATGAGTTTAATCGCATCCCGTTTTCGCGCTTCATCTAATAGTTGTTGATAACCTAAACCTGCTTGTTGTAATCGTCTTTTTAGCGTTCGAGAAGACATAAATAGTCGTTCGGCCACCGCGTCTAACTGCAAATATTGACCTTGATGTTGTGCTAATAAGGCACGTACTTGCGCGGCTAGATCATCACTATGATCAAATAATGCTAATTCACGCTCGCATTGCTCGACGGCTAATTGTGCGGCAACAGGGTCAGCCATGACTAAGGGCTGGTCTAAAAATGTGCGTGGAAAGCGTAATTGATTGGCGGCACGATTAAAGTAAATGGGTGGTAATTGGTGTTTGAGGGCGGCGTAATAGGGCGGCTCGGGAAAATCAAAATGAATCTCACCATCCCGTATGCTATTACCCGTAATAAAACTGCCTGCACGCGCCAAACTAAGCAATAAACTTTCAAACACAAACTGCCGCAAAATACCGACAGGATGATTTGCACTTGCTTCGACAATGGCAAAATCATCATCGACATACAAACGAAAGCGCATTAACGCCGTACGCAAACGCACAAAACGCTCGGCCAGTTTAATGGCCTCGCCTAAATTGGCACAACTCATCACGCCATAACCTAAAAAACCATGCGAAGTCACTGGGGTGCGTAAACCCATCTCATAACCCAATGCGGGGTCTTTACTAAGATAAAAACTGTTCATGACAATAAACAAAAACTGAGCAGGAGTGATGCGATGGTCAGGTTGCTCAAATAAGCGATCGGCTAAGCCCGAACCTGCTAATACCTCGCTACGGCTAAAACCACGTTCGGCCATAATGTTTAATAGCACACGGGGATAGGCGATAGGAACGGCTGGTTTATTGGGGTCGAAGTCGTTTTTCATATATATAGCGTGTCGATAGCTGAGTTAGCAAATTTGCTGGACATCATATAGCGTTAAAGCGTTATGTTGAAATGAAGATAGCTAGCGTCTGTTGATGTTTCAGTGTCTTCACCGTTCGCACTGATGGTGAGTGTATCGAACCATCGAAGTGTTATCTAATACTTCACAAACTCAGTGCAAACGGTAACACGATTCAGCTTACCTAAACTTCACCATCTGCACCACATCCGCCGCGTCAACTTGCGGATGTTCTGCCGCCATCACTTCATCGGGTTTATCTTCATGGTGGCCGCAACTGACACACTCTACCCATTCCTGCTCGGTATCACTGTCTTTGCACCAACGAATAACATCCTGTTGTTGGCATTTTTTACACATTGCGCCTGCAATAAAGCGTTTTTTCATCATGCGCTTTGCTCCAAACCTGAATGCCGCAACAGTGCGTCAATATTCGGTTCGCGGCCACGAAAGGCAGTAAATAAGGTTAATGCCGATTCGCTGCCGCCTTTGGCTAACACTTGCTGACGGAAATCTAAACCTGTTGCCCGATTAAAAATACCTTCGGCTTCAAAGCGCGAAAAGGCATCGCTCGACAATACTTCTGCCCATTTATAACTGTAATAACCTGCGGCATAACCGCCTGCAAAAATATGGCTAAAACCATGTTGAAAACGATTAAAGCTCGGCGGCGGCATGACACTAATGGCTTGGCGCACGCGGTCTATTTCTGCTTGAATGCCGTCAATGGCCAACGGTGCTTGGCTATGAATCGCCATATCAAACAGCGAAAACTCTAATTGGCGTAAGGTTTGTAAGCCTGATTGAAAGTTTTTCGCTGCCAATAAGCTGTCTAATAAATCTTGCGGTAACGGTGCTTGCGTGTCGATATGGGCAGTCAGTAAATTCAGTGCGTCGTTTTCCCAACACCAATGTTCCATAAACTGGCTCGGTAACTCCACCGCATCCCACGATACACCATGAATACCACCCACCGCACTAATATCAATTTGCGTGAGCATGTGATGCAAGCCATGTCCAAACTCATGGAATAAAGTCACAACTTCATCGTGGGTGAGTAGGGCGGGTTGTCCAGCCACAGGCGGATTAAAATTACAGGTTAAAAAGGCAATCGGCAATTGCAGCGAACCATCGGCAGTATAACGACGCGAACGGCAATTACTCATCCACGCGCCACCACGTTTATTGGCGCGTGCGTACGGGTCTAAATAAAAACTAGCGAGTAATTGGCCGTGTTCGCGGATTTCGTAATAAGTCACACCATCCGCCCAAACATCGGTAGTTTTAGCTGATATTTCAATACCGTACAGTTTTTCGACAATGGCAAATAAACCGTTAATGACTTTTGGCGCAGGAAAATAAGCACGTAAGCTTTCTTGCGATACATTATGTTTTTGCTGTTTCAGTTTTTCCGACGCGTAACTGCTGTCCCACGGTTTTAACTCATCAATGCCTAATGTGGCGGCAAAGGCGCGTAACTCGGCTAAATCGTGTTCGGCAGCAGGTTTAGCGCGCACGGCTAACTCTTGTAAAAACTGCATGACGACATCAACAGACGCAGCCATTTTGGGTACTAATGACAATTCAGCATAATGTTGATAACCCAATAATTGTGCTTGTTCGTAGCGTAAGGCCAGAATTTCTTCCATCAATGCAGAATTATCAAATTTGCCGTCATTGCTGAGTTCAGAGGCACGGGTACAGTAAGCGGTATAAACCGTTTCTCGTAATTGGCGATTATCGGCATACATCATCACCGCTAAATAAGCAGGCGCATCTAAGGTGACAATATGACCCGTTAAGCCGCGTTGTTGCGCCAGTTGTGCCAATAAACCTTGATTAGCAACGGGAATGCCTTTCAGCTCTTCGCTAGAAAGTGCTTGGTGCCATGCTTGGGTAGCATCCAGTAAGTTGTCAGCAAACTTGGCACAAATCGCCGATAATCGCTCATCAATCGCGGCAAAACGCTGTTTTTGCTCTAACGGTAAAGCAACACCACTGAGTTTGAAGTCGCGGAGCGCGTTGTTAATGGCTTGACGTTGGGCTTGGTTTAATTGCTCAAACTCGGCACTGTCGGCTAAGGTTTGATAACTATTGTATAAGTCTGCATTTTGCCCCAATTCAGTATAGTAGGCTGAAATTTTGGCGAGACTGCCATTGTAAGCCTCGCGCCAAGCAGGGCTATTAGTAACGGCGTTGAGATGACCAACAATAGACCACGCACGGCTTAAACCATCGTCTAATTCTTCCAGTTGAGCCGCTAAAGACTGCCAAGTAGGAGAAGTTTGATGCGCCAATGCGACAATAGTTTCACGATTTTGCGCTAAGAGTTGCTCGATGGTGGGAGCCACTAAATCAGGGGTAATGCTTGAAAATTGGGGTAAAGCTGAATGAATTAATAACGGGTTTAGCATAAACATAATCCTCAAAACGTAGTCATAGCTTAACGCCTAATAGCACAATCGCAAAGGATGACTATTGTGTGATAAAAGTCATAAAATTATAGAAAATAAAGTTAGAAATCTGTGCTTTATATAGTAGACTACCTTAGCAAAAAGTGAATTTGAACCTCGCTATGCTTGATTGAGGCAAAGGTGTGCTTTAAAATTGGCCGCAGGAAACCAAGGATTATGGTTAAACGTGAGCAATATCAGCCATGCCTAAGCCAAAAGTCAGTTAGACAGTTATCGTGCTTGGTAGCTGTTTAAAACTACCGCCCCCATAGCCGTGTTACGGCTTTGGGGCGTAGCTTAATTCTAAATGTCCCTCTTTTATGGGTGGACACCAAAAGTGCGCCAGTCATTGGGCGCGTCAACTGAAATACATCGTCAATCCTGCCATTTTCTAAACCCACCATTAGTTGTCATCGTGCGCTAAAGCTTTGCACCGAATAACCTAGCGAAACCAACACTCAGCCGTCTAAACTGCCTAAATAAAATCATCAAGCGATGATTGCTTGACATTTAACCATTGCTAACTGATAATTGTTCTCATTAGTATTTGTATTGATGAGTTCAAGCACCATGTATGTTTGTATCTGCCATGCCGTTACCGATAAAAAAATCACCCAAGCCGTCGAGCAAGGCTGTTGTTCGTATCGTGAAATACGCGATTGCCTCAACGTCGGTACAACGTGTGGCCGTTGTGTGCCAGAAGCACGCGCACTCATCAATGAAACCCTAATTAAGTTAGCCGTAGATATTCCAAGTGTTGCTTAAACGTATTTTTTTTGCGATAAGCCTTTTTTTAGCCGCGTTATCGGCTAGGCTTAATACCATAAAAATCAACTCGGAAAACTGCTATGAAAGGTGATACACAAGTCATTGCTGACCTCAATAAATGTTTGGCCAATGAATTAACAGCGATTAATCAATATTTTTTGCACGCGAGAATGCTTAAAAGTTGGGGTTTTGCCAAATTGGGCGAGCACGAATACAAAGAGTCCATCGACGAAATGAAACATGCGGACAAGTTAATTGACCGTATTTTGTTTTTAGAGGGTTTGCCGAATCTGCAATATCTCAATAAATTATATATTGGCGAAAATGTCGAAGAAATTTTACAGGGTGACTTAAAGTTAGAGCTACAAGCGCATCCTGACTTAAATGCAGCGATTACGCATGCCGAAAAAGTCGGTGATTTTGGCTCACGCGAATTATTTGTGACCATTTTAGAAAGCGAAGAAGAGCATATTGACTGGATAGAAACACAATTAGAGTTAATTCAGCGTTTAGGCTTGCAGAATTATTTGCAATCGGCGATGTAGTTGTCAAATGGTTATAAAAAAGAGCGATTTTTCGCTCTTTTTTATGCTCTAACCCTCGCACTGAGCTTATTGAAGTGCTTTATGTCTGTGGTTTAATGTGAAAAAATCTAATGAAAAACCTTCAAACTGATAAAAATAAATCTTATTTTTGATTTGCCGAGTTGACTGATAAATACTTTAGAAAATAAAACAGAAATCCCCATATTGTTCAGCCTAAACATAGACTTATTTTTACGAATATGATAAAAAATATGTCCGTAAAGCAGTTGTTAGCCGTCAATTTTTGACGATACTACTAACGCTCAACTAAACCTAAAATAACAGAAAAAAACAAATGATAGAACAATACCAAATTTGGTTTGATAAACTTGCAAAAGATAGAAAAGACAGTGCAAAAACGCTTGAAAAGCCATCAATGCGTGGCATTAAAAACAGCGTGGTAGAAAAATACAGCGACCAAGCTCATTTCATCTACGAACTTCTGCAAAATGCAAATGACGCAAAAGCAACCAAATCTTCATTTGGATTAACTACTGACGGTTTGTACTTCAAACACAACGGCAAAATTGCGTTTAGCATTTCCAATCCTGATACAGAAGATCAAGACAAAGAAAACAACACTCTTGGTCACATTAATTCTATTACCGCTATTGCCAACAGTAACAAAACAGAATCATCAATCGGAAAATTTGGGGTTGGATTTAAGGCGGTTTTCCAATACACCGAAACACCACATATTTATGACCCGAATTTTCAATTTAAGATTGACAGGTTTATTGTTCCTGTGAAATTGAAGAATGACTTGTCCGACAGAAAAACCGATGAAACAACTTTCTATTTCCCATTCAACAAAAAAGGAATGTCCGCCGAAAGAGCATATTCGGACATTTTGGAAAAATTGAAAAAATTAGTTTACCCAACGTTGTTTTTATCTAACTTACAAGAAGTAAAATGGAAAGCAGAAAACGAAATAGGCGAGTACACAAAAGAAAGTAAGGATCAAATAGAACAAGACGATATTATCTACAAAAAAATTGAAATTTATCAGCAAATTAATTCAAATCAAACCAAAGAAAAAATATACTTATTTACTCGTTGCACAGTAGAAGATCACACCTACGCTATTGGTTATTTTCTTGACGAACACGAAAAGCTAATACCAAAAAAATTACCTGCATTTTGCTTTTTCCCAACCAAAGAAACCACAAACCTAAACTTTATTCTACACGCACCATTTTTACTAACGGATAGCAGAGAAGGAATACATCGCTCCAAAGAACACAATACTAAAATGGTCGAGTTGCTTGCACAGCTCGGTGCTGATAGTTTGATAATTCTTAAAGAATTAAAATTGATTGATGATGACATTATTGAAATAATTCCATACAAAGAACCCGAAGAAGATGACTTTTTTGCA
>JBKJUH010000338.1:0-4351 GCA_046590075.1 Agitococcus sp. | reverse complement strand
TTGCGTCGCATCAACGGCTAATTTTTCACCCTGCATTCCAATTTTTTGCCAGCCCTTAAACTGATCAATGATGGCTTGTTGGACTTCTGCCTGCGACCCCACTCCAACTTTTGCCTTCTCAGGCGAAGGTGCAATAACAGCAGGATTAAACTTCACCCCCAACGCCATCGCCCAACTTTCCACCGCCCATTGCGCTAAATGCTCGGCTATACCTAAATTATCGTGCATTTTATCACTGAGTCGGGCTAAGGTATTTTCAATCGGCAATAACGGCGAGGCATTTAATAGTTCTCTGACTACGCCTTCACGCAATGCCGCCACCAACAAATTCACCTCACGTTTATGATTGGGGCATAAATCGCGCAGCATCGCTTCGCAGCGTTTGGGGTCGTCGCAAATGTTACGGCCAAATTGGGTGAGGATAAATTGCAGTTTTTCTCTTACTAAGTCAGTCATGTTTTGACCATCCACTTAACAACTGCGATAACTCCACCAAATTACGCCGTGTACGTTTAGACAACTGCTCTTTTCGCCACTGTAGCGACTTTTTGGCTGGAGTAGCCTTCTCTAGTCGTTGTTTAGAGACTTTATAAGGTATGGGCTTGGCGTATGCGTAGATTAAACCAACCGTAACATCATCCCCACTGCCCTCTTGCGACGCTGCTTGCAACCAATCGGGTAAGTGTTGGGCGACTACGTCAAAACTTGCTTGCTCAATCAGGCTTAATAAATCTGTGCCTACTTGCTCAAAACTGGCGGCATGGGCAAAGGAGTTGGCATAACCGTCCGTCGCTAATAACCACAACACAGGTGCTTCTGAGGCAGTGTTTTGCACGCAACATCGAAACTGTCGCCATGCGTCTTTGCCACATAACGATGTGGTTTCATTACCCAACAAACGCGGGTCGGCAACCATTGGCCGTTGCACTGCGCCCGTGGCTAAGACTTGTAATATATCGCCATCACCCAACTGCATTAGTAACACAAACACGTCCGTTACCACGGCCACCAATAATGTTGAACCATAGGCTAAATAGGGTTCTTTGTTACTTGGCAAGAGTGCTTGTTCATGCGGCAAAAACGGCTGTTGAGCAACATCGTTGACTACCGCTTGTCGCCATTGTTGCACTAGCGTTTTACTGAGTTTTTCTTCGGCCAACCATCTGACATCGGCTAAAGATGGCGTACTGGCAATAAAATCTTGCATGACGTTGAGGGCTTGCTCAACAGCTAAACGTGCGCCCCGTTGGCTTCTAAAACATTTAGCACTACCATGACCATCGGCAACAGCCAAGATAATCGGCAAGCGTTGGCTATTTGGCGTGAATGATTGCCACGCATCTTGATTTGGCAAGCCCTGCCGAATATGACTTGCGCCTTGTACGCTACTGCCTGTCACTTGCCATGTAAGCATTGTCATGGCACTTACCACACATCATCAGCAGCATTGATATTGCCTGTCGGTGGCACAGGAATAGGCACGTTTACCCCTTGTGGCAATGGTGCGCTTTGGCTGGCAGGCGACGAGGCGGCTTTAAGTACGGCGGTGGATACCCATTTAATATATTTGACTAATTGTTCGGCATTGTTGGCTTGTAAGGGTTTTAGCTCAGAGTTGCTGCCCATAAAACTTTGCAAAACGTCGGTGTCGGCATCTTCGCCAATGGCGATAGCAATACGCACAGCTTTTTTGCCCCACGGCAAGTCCATGAGTGCTTGCAAGCCTTCATCAAAGTTATCGGTGGGTTGACCATCCGACAGCAACACTAAAACAGGTGGCAACGCACGGTCGGACATTGGCGGCATTTTCAGTTGTTCGGCCACCATTTTTAGGGCTTTGCCCATATCGGTTAAACCGTCAACTTGTAGGTCTTTCCATTCAAAATCAGCCACTTTTGTCGGTTGGCCAATATGCCATTGTGCGCCACTGGAAAACTTGAGCGCACGCACCAGCACCTCGGCGTTGGGGTTTTCGTCGGCAACCGTTCTCATGTGGGGAATAGCTTCACGAATGGCAAAATTGAGTTGTTGGATTTTTTCGCCACTCATTGAGCCAGAGCAGTCGGCAATCCAAATAAAATGCAAAGGGCGGCTCGATAACTCACCGCCAGGTCGTTTTAACAGTTGCATGGGTTTCTCCTTGTTGTTTTCTTGGTTTCTCGATAATACGCTTTTTTCAGGCGATTGTTCTAACCCCCTTTCAACTGCTCATATCCCCCCGACACCGTCGCCACTCTTCCTGCCAATTCCAACTCCATTAACCATCCCGCCAAGCTGGCGGCATCCCAAGTGCCTTGCTCAATGAGTGCGTCAAAATGCTGAACTTGCCAGCCTAAAACCTGTAATACTTGCTGCGCTTCTACGCTAACTTCACTGTTTTCATTGATAATAATGGGCGCAACACCCCCAAAACGACCGCTTTTTGCCTGTCCTAAACGTGAGGCAATATCTTCTAAAATATGACTCGACTCTTCAACTAGGGTTGCGCCCTGACGAATCAGGGCATGGCAACCTTTGGCTTGAGGATTAAATACCGAACTTGGAATTGCCCATACTTCTCGATTTTGGTCGGCGGCTAACTGAGCGGTAATTAACGAGCCACTGCCTAAAGCGGCCTCAACCACTAACACGCCCAAACTCAAACCACTAATAATGCGATTACGACGCGGAAAATGATAATTAATCGGTGGGGTATGCGGCAAAAACTCGCTGATTAATACGCCATCGTTGGCGATGATTTGCTCAGCTAAGGTCTGATTTTGCTTAGGATAAATTTCGCTTAAACCCGTACCTAATACCGCCAAGGTAATGCCTTTGGCTTTCACAGTGGCGTAATGTGCCGCGCCATCTATACCCAACGCTAAACCACTGGTAATGGCAATGCCGTGTTGCGACAGTTCGCTAGCAAATATCTCTGCTAGTTTTAAGCCATTTTGCGTAGGTCGACGGCTGCCCACCATTGCCACTTGTGGCCACGACAACTGCGATACTTCGCCCCGACAAAACAACAAGGGCGGCGCGTCGGGAATTTCTTTTAATAATAAGGGATAACGAGGGTCATGCAGGGTAAGCACTTGCTGTTGATGTTGTTCAATGCCTTTTAGGGCTTTCGCTAAGTCGCGTTGAACTTCTTGGTCATGGCCATTTTGCCAATCTCGATAAATAGCTAAGCCTTTGTCGGCAATACCTGCCTGTTGCCACTCCGATGCTGTTGCGGCTAATGCTATCGTTGGCTGGCCAAAATAACGCAGCAATTTGTGCATATTGGCGGAAGATTGCCCTACTAATCGCCAGACAATCAGCCAATCTAAATACAGGGGTTGTGTCATTTTTTCCCTAATCCTTGACAATATAGGACTTACGCGCTAATCGCGGCGCGATGCGTAAGTCCTGAATAATTCACCATAAAAAAGGGCTGCCTATGTAGACAGCCCCGATGCAGATTAACTGCAAAAAACTTTCAGCCGTTATCAATCACCGCTGATGGGTGGACGAATTTCATCACCGACCGAAATTCGTGTTGATGCCCGCAAAATAATCGCGTAACTGACTTTATTAAAAGTACGGAACACCATCGCCAAACCTGCGCGCTCAGACGGCAATCTGATCAAATCCTCTTTAATACGGTCACGCATTAAACCACCGCGCTGATACAAGGCAAAGGTATGGCCTTGTTTTACGCCATCACGCTCGCCACGATTCAGCACAATCACGCTGTTTAAGCCACCGCTACCCAAAGAGGCCATAATGCGCACGATGCGACCATTTTTTACACCCTCAGGATTACTCGGGTAAAAAATAGGCGTTACCGCACGTGCTTCATTGGCAAAGATACGGTCTTCGATGCGAACTTCTTGCGTGGTACGCGCCACTTCCAGTGTTGAGATATCACCTAAAACCGCCGTAATTGTGCCAGCACCAATATCTTCCGCTTCAAAACCTAAAAACTCTTTAGTTTCAGGGTCATCATAACGCACGCCTTTGCGATAAATACCGTAGCTTTCGCCGACCGCTAATTCTGTACCACGAATATAGACTTTATCGCCCTCACCTGTAATAACGCGCTTTTCTTCACCCGATACCACATAAGGAGCTTTGGCAAACTCGTCTGCACCCATGACTCGGCTATCGGACAAATACGCACGAATGGCTTGTAAGGGAATGGCAGGAATGGCAACGCTTAAATCTTCAACACGAATTTGAGGACTTAATCTGCCTTGGCCACCACCGCCACTCACCGACGCTTTATTGGTAAAGTTAGCAATGACTTCATCGCAACCACCACCTGCATCAATGGCAACAATGGCTTTATCTTGAATACGACAAAGCAGTAGGATATCACCTGGAAAAA
>JBKJUH010000304.1:0-4000 GCA_046590075.1 Agitococcus sp. | reverse complement strand
GAGGTTTTTAAGCAGAACCCCCTCCCAGCCTCCCCCCTTAAAAGAGGGGGAGGAGCATAGTGGCTTTAGTACTTGTAGCTTTCAGGCTTGTATGGGCCATCAACGGCAACACCAATGTATTCTGCTTGGCTATTGGTTAAGCGCGTCAGCACACCACCAAAGCCAGCAACCATCGCGGCAGCCACTTCTTCGTCTAATTTCTTGGGCAGAACTTCAACTTTAAGCATCCGCTCTTGAACGGCAGGTGAGTGGCTGGCAAACTTTTGCTCGTACAAATACATTTGCGCTAGCACTTGGTTAGCAAACGAACCATCCATAATGCGAGATGGATGACCTGTTGCGTTACCCAAGTTAACTAACCGACCTTCGGATAACAAAATCAAATAGTTAGCATCCGATGGATTAACAGCACTGTTTTTAGCGGTACGATACACTTTGTGCACTTGTGGTTTTACTTCATCCCAATGCCAGTTAGCGCGCATATAAGCCGTGTCAATTTCAGTGTCAAAATGGCCAATGTTACAAACCACCGCACCATTTTTTAACGCACGCAACATCGCTGCATCACAAACATTCATATTGCCTGTGGTCGTTACCAATAAATCAGTTTCACCTAATAAACGGGTGTCAATATCGGCATCTAAGCCTGTGTTGTTGCCGTTAATGTAGGGTGAAACGATTTCGTAACCGTCCATACACGCTTGCATCGCGCAAATCGGGTCAATTTCGGTCACGCGTACAATCATGCCTTCTTGACGTAAAGACTGAGCAGAACCTTTGCCGACATCACCATAACCAATCACTAAGGCACGACGACCCGCCATCAACATATCTGTACCGCGTTTCACCGCATCATTAAGTGAGTGACGGCAACCGTATTTGTTGTCGTTTTTCGACTTAGTCACGGAGTCGTTGACGTTAATCGCAGGCACTTTGAGTGTGCCTTTTTTCCACATTTCGATTAAACGATGTACGCCCGTTGTTGTTTCTTCGGTGATGCCATGAATGTTATTTAACATTTGTGGATATTTTTCATGGACGATGTAAGTGACGTCGCCACCATCATCCAGAATCATATTGGCATCCCACGGCTTACCGTCTTTTAAGACAGTTTGCTCAATACACCACCAAAATTCTTCTTCGGTTTCGCCTTTCCATGCAAACACAGGCACACCAGCGGCAGCAATAGCGGCAGCAGCTTGGTCTTGGGTGGAGAAAATATTACAAGACGACCAACGTACTTCGGCACCTAAATCAATTAAGGTTTCGATGAGTACCGCTGTTTGAATGGTCATGTGGATACAACCGATGATTTTTGCACCTGCTAACGGTTTTTGCGCAGCATAAGTGCGGCGCAAACCCATTAAGGCAGGCATTTCGGCTTCGGCGAGGATAATTTCTTTGCGTCCCCAATCGGCGAGGGACATATCGGCAACTTTGTAGTCGCCAACGGTTGTCATAGATGTCATGACAGACTCCTGTTGTGTAGGATGGGTGACGTTGGCAACGGTAATGAGATTTACTATTGAGCCTAGCAGTCTTTTTTTGTGACTGGTGCAGCACCCCTCAATAGAGAGTGAGATTCTAGCGGATTATCATGCAAAAAGAAAAGTAACAATTAGAGGACTTAGGCATTGAACGGCAATGAGTGTGTTCCTTTACTAAAAAATGACACTTTGTAATTCGGTCAAAGGTCAATGCCGAAGCTATTTGCTCGGCATCAATCCCATGTTTTTTACGGGTGTTCAATCACTTCTGTTAAGCGTGCTGATAATTTATCAGCAACTTGTGACCAATCAGAGTCTTGTAATAAAGCATCACGAATAAACGCGGCTTGTGCAGGTGTCCAAAAAGGAGCTCTGGCCAGCAAGGTATGTGCAGGTAATTGGTGAGTGGCAATAAAATGGTCTATCTCGGGCGTGGTGTCGGGTAGGCCAAGCTGTTGAAAAAAAGTGTTCAGCGTGTGTTTGCTGGTGTCCATGACTCATACTCCTGAAAATTAAACATCAAAATTAACATCAGACTAAATAGCAGTATATGCCGTGCCTAAGTTTTTGCGAGGGAATTTGAGTATGAGTAGAGTTACCAGAATATATCATCCTCAAAGGCTTAGCCATAAATCTAAGCCTTTGAGGGATATGCGTTTTACTTCAAGTCAGCAGAAGTTTTATTCAACACCCGTCGAGCAATAATCAATAATTGGATTTGTTGTGTGCCTTCAAAAATATCCAAAATTTTAGAGTCACGTGACCATTTTTCTAATAACTCATCTTCGCCATAAGCCAATGCGCCACAGAGTTCGACACATTTTAACGTCACTTCATTGGCAACACGACCTGCTTTCGCTTTGGCAATCGACGCTTCTTTAGAATTAGGGATTTTGTTATCAGCTAACCAAGCCGCTTTTAAGGTTAGCAAACGCGCTGCTTCCCATTCTGCTTCTAAACGATTTAACGTGGCTTCGGCATGAGAACCATTTAACGGTAACACGCTATAGTTAGGCG
The DNA here is from genome assembly GCA_046590075.1 of Agitococcus sp. Lineage (GTDB taxonomy): Bacteria > Pseudomonadota > Gammaproteobacteria > Pseudomonadales > Moraxellaceae > Agitococcus. Next base: position 1,496 of record JBKJUH010000304.1, on the reverse strand, counting down.
AGAGATGGTCTTTTAACAATTCACGGGTGCGATCTAAAGAGGCTTTTGCTACGCCAATCGCCATTGCCGCGACTAAGGGACGAGTATTATCAAAGGTCTGCATTACGCCTGCAAAACCTTTGTGGACATCAATTTCAGGTGAGCCTAATAAATTGGCCGCAGGGACACGACAATCAGTAAAGCTAATGGCGGCGGTATCAGAGGCTTTAATGCCGAGTTTTTTCTCTAGGCGTGTGACGGTCATGCCTGCGGTGCCGTGTTTAACAACAAACGATTTAATCGCAGCACGACCGATGTTTTTGTCCAAAGTCGCCCAAACGACCACACTATCAGCACGCGCACCCGAGGTGACATAGATTTTTTCGCCATTCAAAATGTAATCATCACCCTCTTTAACGGCAGTGGTGCGAATGGCGGCAGAGTCCGAACCACAGTTAGGTTCAGTAATCGCCATTGCTGCCCAAGTACCTTTGAAGCGTTCTAACTGTTCGTCGTTGGCAACCGCAGCAATAGCGGCATTACCTAAGCCTTGACGCGGCATAGCTAGCACTAGGCCAACATCACCCCAGCACATTTCCATAATACTGAGTGCGGTGGACATATTAGAGCCATTTTTGATTTCGCCAGCGTTGGTATTTGCGCCGCCACCTGTAGCACTAGTTGCGCCAGCACTCCCTGGTGCGCCTTCGTTCATGCCATCTAATAACGAGGCGAGCATATCGAGTTCTTTCGGGTAAGCGTGTTCGGCTTTGTCATATTTACGCGATATAGGGCGCAAGACATTCAGAGCAACTTGGTGAGCCTGTTCGACCAACATGCCAAATTTTTTCGGATTTTCTAAGTACATGATGTTGCCCTCTTATAAATGTAAGCCACTGTGCATAACCGCTAACACACGCAAATCACGATACCAACGCTCAGCAGGATGTTCTTTGGTAAAACCGTGTCCGCCGAGTAGTTGTACGCCATCAGTGCCGATTTTCATGGCTTTTTCAGTACATAAAATACGCGCTAAAAAGGCTTCACGATGAAAGGGTTTGCCTTGTTCAGCCAATGCACAAGCACGCCATGTCATTAAACGCATGGCATCAATTTCAATGGCCATATCAGCCACCATAAAAGCGACACCTTGACGATGGCTAATCGGTTCACCAAAGGCTTCACGCTCATTGACGTAAGGCACGATGTAATCCATCACGGCTTGTGTACAACCTACTGCTAAAGCACACCACGCTAACGCGCCTAAATCTAAAAACGCCTGATAATCCAAACTGGCAGGTAAGCGATTGGTGGTAGGAATACGCACTTCTTTTAAGATCAGTGTATGCGTTGTTGCCGCTTTTAAGCCCATTGCTGGCGCAGCAGTTAAACGTAAACCCGCAGTACCACCTTCAACAATAAATAAGCCAACACCACTATCGGTTTGCGCGGCAACAATAAACAACTCGGCATCGGCAGCGACTAATACGAGGGATTTTTCACCATCCAACATATAT
>JBKJUH010000198.1:0-2686 GCA_046590075.1 Agitococcus sp. | reverse complement strand
CCGATTTGGACCACTTGCCACTCCTGAAAAAGGCCGCCGACGTTTGAATGTAGCCATCACTCGTGCGAAGCAGGGTATGGTGGTATTTAGCTCATTAAATTCATCAACAGATAGTAGCGGTGAAAGAAGCGATAGTTGGTATTTTTTAACTTACTTACGATATGCCAAAGCTATTTCTGATGGAAAAATGGATGAAGTCGAACAAATATTAGATAGAGTAAACCTTAAGCGAATTGTACAGCGTGATACTTCACTTTTTGATTCAGATTTTGAACAAGACGTTGCAGAGTTTCTTGTAAGTAATGGATATCAAACAGCCCCACAAGCACCAGAAAGCGGATTTCGCATTGACTTAGCCGTAAAATGTCCAGATAGGTTGGGGTTTTTATGCGGCATCGAGTGCGATGGTGCCGCTTTTCATAGCTCTTGGACGGCTCGCACACGTGACATTTGGCGGCAGAAAATTTTAGAAAGCAAAGGCTGGAATATATATCGTATTTGGAGTACCGACTGGTTTAACGATACAAATCGAGAAAAGGAAAGGCTATTAGTACATTTGCGTAAACGTGAACGAGACTTATCTAATATTGATCGAAAAGTATTGTCTATTTAAAGGTAACTCATGTGCAGCTATGTTGCATAAATTGTACTAGTTCAGCCTTGATCTGACAGAAGGTCTTGTCGAGATGGGGCTACCCGTTTTGATAGAGCTGCGAATCTACATCTAAACGGGGCGCGAACGCTGAAGTAACCTCTAGACAAGTTTCAATCAGAACGTCATTAAGCACAAAGTAGGACGACAAACACGGCGCAGATTAAACCACGATCCAACCCATTGATTATGATGGGTTTCGTTCCGAAACTCACCCTATCACTAATACGCTATTTTTCATCAGCCACTCACCGCTGATGCGAGTCCTAGATAATAAAACAACAGACAAAACCCATCTCACTTGGCCTAGCAACACTAGTACCTATCGGCAGATAGAAATACATCCTGCCCACTGCGGACTTAACCTGCTGGCGATGGCCTAAGCTGATTGGCCGTAAGAGATGATGCCTGTCTTGTCTATTGCTTTCCACCAGCATTTTCGCCTCAGTTAATGCCTCATACGCCGCCCGACACTGCCGAAACTGCAACCAAATCAATGACCAACCTGCGATAACGCCGTGTTCCGCCAGAATATGTTTGACCTGTCCCGAGCAGGACAGGCTTGGATGATAATAGCCATAAGCACATCGGCAACCCTTGTAAGGCGATATAAAACGCTGATAGAACGTGATACACAAAATGAAAAAATAGCGCATAAGAAATCCCCTTCACAAAAACCCATGGGTATCGTCATTCGGCACGACCAAAAGGTGATCATAAGCTGCTGCTTTCATTTTTAATGTACGTTGACCGACTAACATCCGTAAATTGACCAACCGCACCATACATAACATCCGTTCTAATGACATATTTAACGCCCGTTAACACAGGATTACCTTGATGCACCAAATGATGAGGGAAAACTAAACCCATACCTGTTTTACCTTCAACTCGCGTCCATTCAAAATTAGTCGCACCACCTGTGTAACCATCATTCAAATAAATCAAAAATGACAGTACGCTCTGCTCACCATTTGCCCTTGCAAAATGGCCATCGTGATGCCAGACAAATTGCTGACCGTCTGTATAACGATAAAACCGAAACCGCTCATTTAAACCGCGTATCTCTCTGCCCTGCTGCATCACAGGCAATAAATGTTTCACACGCTGCCAAATGTGTTCCGCTAACGCTACGTCATCTATAATGGCACGGTCATTATTACGCACGTTCAAATTAACAACGGCACCTTGGCGAGAATTGACCATTGCCTTGTCAAAACCATAATTTTCGGCACGTTCAATAAAAGCCATACATTCTTCTGGCGTTAAAACAGGCTGCAAGGTAAAACCTGCATTACCAATGTTATAGCGTTGAATTTGCCTATTCATATCCTATACCGCCCTTCATTAAAGTCCTAGAGACAATATTATAAATCGCAATCTTCAAGCACGCTAGAGCATGACTGAGTTTTTCTTAACTTAAACACCGCCACCCATTGACCTACACTCAAAAACCAACGACAACTATCTTGACGCGTCAAACACCCAAGCGGACTTTAACTAGCAACCTATCCCACTAGAGCAAACCCTTCAAGAATGCTTAGACTGGCTGAAAGCGCAAAAACTCTTGAAATAACCGTATTTTGAAGACTTATCAATCGTCTTTTCGCTAAGTCTTCAGTGAATATCACGATTAACAATTGACAGACTAGGCGTAGTTAGCCAGCATCACGCAAGGATTTTGCAAGGATAAAATAACTATGTTTAGTCGTGACCCTTTGATTATTGGTGCTGTCGGTTTTGTCTTGGGTGGTGTCGTGGCAACGGCCAGTATCACTGCGGTGTTAATGACACAGTCGCATGAGGATAAAGTCTGTCCACCTATAACGGCCATTATTGCTCCAGCACCTCAAACTACCAATGTGGGTGAGCCAGTAGTGGCAATACCTGCACCTGCACAAGTTAAAGTGACACCGACTGTAGTCAAACCTGTATCCACCAAAAACCTCACTAGTTTGGATGCTGAAGAAGCAGACCGACTCACCGAAGAACAAAAACAATTAGTTGAACGAAAGAAAAGTCTTCACTCACAAG